>JBILEG010000039.1:0-13358 GCA_044352225.1 Pseudomonadales bacterium
CCTTCTGCGCGATTCGTGCGATCAGCTCCTCGACCTTCTTGCCGACGATCATCATCATGTCGGCGAACTCGTCTATCACCACGACGATCGCCGGCAGGGGCTCAAGCGCAGGAGCGACCTGCTCGTCCTCAGGGACGAATACGGTGGGCTCGGGCTTCCAGAACGGATCGAAGATCGGCGTGCCCGCCTCTTTGGCATCGCTGATCTTGCGATTGAAGCCAGCCAGATTGCGCACGCCCATGGCAGCCATCAGCTTGTACCGACGCTCCATCTCCGCGACGCACCACCGCAGTCCGTTCGCCGCATCCTTCATGTCGGTGATGACCGGCGTCAGCAAGTGTGGGATGCCCTCGTAGACCGAGAGTTCCAGCATTTTCGGATCGACAAGGATGAGGCGCACGTCCTCTGCAGTCGATTTGTAAAGAAGGCTGAGCAGCATCGCGTTGACGCCCACCGATTTGCCCGAACCCGTGGTGCCGGCGACCAGCAAGTGCGGCATGCGGGCAAGGTCTACCACCATGGGTTCGCCCGATATGTCATAGCCCAGCGCGAGCGAGAGCGGCGAACGGGCAGCCTCGTAGGCGCGCGACGCGAGCACGTCTCCGAGCAGCACGGTCTCGCGATCCTCGTTGGGGATCTCGATGCCGACGACGGGTTTCCCGGGTATCACCTCGACCACTCGAACGCTCACCACTGCGAGCGAGCGCGCGAGATCCTTCACCAGATTACTGATGCGGCTCACTTTGACGCCGGCCGCAGGCTGGATCTCGAAGCGGGTGATCACCGGCCCGGGGTGTACTTCGACGACCTTGGCCTCGATGCCGAAGTCCAGAAGCTTGATTTCGAGAAGCCGTGACAAGCCCTCGAGCGCTTCGGTGGAGTACCCCTTGCGCTTCGACTTGTCGGCCATGTCGAGCAAGGCAAGCGGAGGCAGCCCGCCAATGCCCGCAGGCGGGCTGAACAGCGCGCCCTGCTTCTCACGCAGTACCCGTTCGCCCGGCTCTTTGCGTTTCGGCGCCGCGACATGGATCACGGGCTCCTGCGCATCCACCGCCGCAACCGGCGCGGCGGATTCATCGATCTGGGGTTCGCGGCGCAGACGGCGCTTGCGTTCCGGTTCGGGTGAGACGGGCACCCGCTGTACGACCGGCTCTTCCCTATCGGTATCTGGCCGGTAAAGGCTGCGCCGCTCTTCGAGTTGCGCCCGCACCCACAGGTTCACCTTTCCGAGCCAGACCAGGGTATGTGCGCCCGTGCGCTCCGCGAGCCATACCCAGGAAAGGTCGGTGAAGATGGTGAGACCGAAGAGGAGCAGTGCCACGAGCAGAAGTTCGCTGCCCGCAAGTCCGAAGGCTGCGAGGCACACCGAAGCGATCGTTTCTCCCAGCATGCCGCCAACCCCGAACGGCAGAAGCGAGCCTTCGCTCCCGCGAATCGCGAGGATGCCGGTTGCCGCAACGACGACGAGGACGCAACCGACGCCCCGAATCGAGATAACGAGCCAATCGACCTCAAAGGGCTGCTCGCGATCGCGGAGCAGGACCCAGGCCCGGAATCCCAGCAAAAGGGGAAGCATGTAGGACACGTTGCCGAACAGAGACAGCAGCACGTCTGCCACCCAGGCGCCGGTGGCACCCCCAGCGTTCAGAATCGCGGCCCCCGTACCCGTCGAGGACCAACCCGGATCGCTGACGCTGAACGTGCTGATGGCAAGGAGAAGATAGGCCGCAAGCGTGAGCAATCCGATCACCACCCCCTCACGCATGCCGTGCTGCAGGGGCGTGGGTCCAGAGCGTGTCTGGATGAGTGATGCGCCTCGCGTTCTCGACACGCCTTACTGCTCCGGGAGGGTGATTGAATTACACTTGAAGCCCGGCCCGAAAGCCGCGCGTCCGGAAGTATAGGCGCTAATCCGACTTCTGCCCGCAGCCTCCCGCGTCCTCACAAGCCCTTGATCGAAAAGGTCCCGTTCCGCCATGTCAACCGCTCATCACCGCCTCATCATCCTCGGCTCAGGCCCCGCCGGATACACCGCGGCCGTCTATGCTGCGCGCGCAAATCTCCGCCCCGCTCTCATCGCCGGACTGCAACCCGGCGGGCAATTGATGACCACCACGGAAGTGGAGAACTGGCCGGGCGGTCACGGTCATTTGCAGGGGCCCGAGTTGATGCAGGCCATGCAGGAGCATGTCGAGCGCTTCGATGTGGGCATCATCCATGATCACATCCACACGACCGCCCTGGCCGAGCGTCCCATACGGCTTGAGGGTGACAACGGCAGCTATACCTGCGATGCCCTGATCATTGCCACGGGGGCCTCAGCGCGCTATCTGGGCCTGCCTTCGGAAGAGACCTTTCTGGGCAGGGGCGTGAGCGCCTGCGCCACCTGCGACGGTTTTTTCTATCGCAACAAGACCGTAGCGGTCATCGGTGGAGGCAACACCGCGGTCGAGGAGTCACTCTACCTCGCCAACCTCGCCGCCAAGGTTTATGTCGTGCACCGCCGCGACAGCCTGAAGTCGGAGAAGATCCTTCAGGATCGTCTGAGAGCCCGCGTGACCGAAGGCAAGGTCGAGATGCGCTGGAACAGTGTCCTCGAGGAGGTGCTGGGTGACGCCTCGGGCGTTACGGGGATGCGATTGCATCCGGCGGGCGGAGGTGAATCGCAGGACGTGCAGGTCGATGGCGTCTTCATTGCCATCGGCCACACCCCCAATACCGGGATCTTCGAAGGCCAACTGGACATGGACAACGGCTACATCCGGACCCGGAGCGGCCTCGCGGGCAACGCAACCGCGACCAGCGTGCCGGGCGTCTTCGCCGCAGGCGACGTTGCAGATCATGTGTACCGGCAGGCGATCACCTCCTCGGGTTTCGGGTGCATGGCTGCCCTCGACGCCGAGAAATACCTCGACGGGCTCTGAGAAGCGGACTCCTCTTGCGCGCGATTCACCAGCTTGGCGCCGACCCCCGGTGGTTTCCACCGCTCGAAGACGCGCTGACAAAACCTGCGGGACTTCTTGCGATCGGGGGTGATCTGTCGGTCGCTCGGCTTGTAGCTGCGTACCGTCAGGGCATCTTTCCCTGGTTCTCGGAGCCGGAAGAGATCCTGTGGTGGTCCACCGATCCGCGTGCCGTGATCTTTCCCGCCGAACTGCATTTGCACCGGAGCCTGCGCAAGCGCCTGCGCCAGGCTCCTTACCGTGTAACGGCCGACACTGCCTTCGACGCAGTGATTTCGGGCTGTGCAGAACTACGGGAAGGCCACTCCGGCACGTGGATCGGTGACCGGATGCGCGGTGCCTACTCGAAGCTGCACCGCGCCGGCATCGCGCACTCGGTGGAAGTCTGGTCAGGATCTGAACTGGTGGGCGGGCTCTATGGCGTAGCGTTGGGGCGCGTGTTCTTCGGCGAGTCCATGTTCGCTCGCGCGGCTGATGCCTCGAAGATCGGCTTCGCCCATCTGGCCGTACAGCTTCGGGATTGGGGCTTCGCCGTGATTGATTGCCAGCAGGACACGGAGCACATGCGTCGCTTTGGTTCCCGCTGCATCCCTCGTGCGGAGTTTCGGGATATATTAGCCGTCAATATCGATCTGCCGGGCGTGGAAGCACCCTGGCAACTTGAGCGGAGCGCCGAAGACGAGGCATGGGCAACCCGGTGACCTTGCTGGCGAACGTACGCGTCTTCGCCACCTATCCCCACAACTGCAGTTACCTGCCCGGCGAGCAGGCAACCACCCTGTTCGTCGACCCGAGCACGCCGATCGACGCGCGCATCTACAGCCAGCTGTCCTACATCGGTTTCCGACGCAGCGGCCCGCACCTCTACCGCCCGCACTGCGCCACATGCAACGCCTGCGTGCCTGCCCGGGTACCGGTCGCCGGCTTCAGCCCGAACCGGAGCCAAAGGCGCATCCTGAGCCGAAACAAGGACCTCCGCATCGAGGTCGTCGAGGACATCTCCTCCGACGAACACTTCGATCTCTACAGCCGCTACATCTGCGGACGTCACCGCGACGGCGATATGTATCCGCCGGATCGGGCGCAATTCAATTCCTTCCTCACGCGCGAGTGGGGAGCCACACGGTTCGTGGAATTCCGCGAGCACGAACGCTTGCTGGCAGTGGCGGTACTGGACCGCCTCGATAACGGGATCTCGGCGATCTACACGTTCTACGAACCGGAGGCGTCATCGCGCAGTCTGGGCAGCTTCGTCATCCTCTGGCAGATAGAACTCGCAAGGGAGCTCGAACTGCCCGCTGTGTACCTCGGCTACTGGATACGCAACTGCCGGAAGATGAACTACAAGACCCGCTACAGACCAATAGAGCTGCTGACCAACGGCCACTGGGTCAGGGTCGACTGACAAAGAACAGTCTTTGCCCTTCCTATTTGCACGGCCGATAGGGCAGAATCCGGCCCGCCCCAAACTGCATGAGTGAGGCCGGATGGCGAAGGAAGATGTTCTCGAGATGGATGGCGAGGTGGTAGACACCCTGCCCAACACGACGTTCAAGGTACGCCTCGAGAACGGTCATGTGGTGATAGCCCATATCAGCGGAAAGATGCGCAAGCACTACATCCGCATCCTCACCGGAGACAAGGTCAAGGTCGAACTCACGCCCTACGACCTCAGCAAGGGACGCATCACCTTCCGCGAGCGCTGACCGCAGCAGGAAAATGGGGCAAACCCCATTTTCCCTTTCTCAGGCCTCCACGGCCTCGGCCGACTCGGCAAGCACGACGAGTTCTCCGTCCTCCACGCTCACCGTTACGACACCGGCACTTTTCTCGAGTGAGCCGAACAGCAGTATCTCTGCCAGCGGCTTCTTGATGTGCTCCTGGATCACTCGCGCCATCGGGCGGGCGCCCATACGTTCGTCGTAGCCCCTTTCGACCAACCAATCGCAGGCTGCGTCGTCGATCTCGATCCTGACCTTGCGATCCGCGATCTGTGCCTGCAACTCAGCCACGAACTTGGTTACGACCTTACGGACCACCTCTTTACCGAGCGGGCTGAACTGGATGATGGAGTCCAGACGGTTGCGGAATTCGGGCGTGAACATCTTCTTCACGGCCTCCATGCCGTCAGTGCTCTGGTCCTGCTCGACGAAACCGATCGAAGATCTGCTCATCTGCTCGGCACCCGCATTCGTCGTCATGACGAGAACCGTGTTCCGGAAATCCGCCTTGCGGCCGTTGTTGTCGGTGAGAGTGCCGTGATCCATCACCTGCAGCAGCAGGTTGAAGACTTCGGGGTGCGCCTTCTCGACTTCGTCCAGCAACAAGACGCTGTGAGGGTGCTTGGTGACGGCATCGGTCAGCAATCCCCCCTGGTCGAAGCCGACATAGCCGGGAGGGGCACCGATCAAGCGCGAGACGGTGTGGCGCTCCATGTATTCGGACATGTCGAAGCGGATCAGTTCCAGACCAAGCGTTTTGGCCAGTTGCCGGCTCGCCTCGGTCTTGCCAACGCCAGTGGGCCCCGCGAACAGGAAGCAACCGATGGGCTTCTCCGGCGTCTTCAAACCCGCTCTTGACAGCTTCACGGCCGTCGCCAATGCGTGCATCGCAGCGTCCTGACCGAAGACGGCGCTGCGCAGATCATCTTCCAGCGTGCGCAGCGACTCCTTGTCGGAGGCAGACACGTTGCGCGGCGGGATCCGTGCGATCTTCGCGACGATCTCTTCCATTTCCTTGACGCCAAGGAGCTTTTTCCGGCGCGATTCAGGCTGCAAGCGCTGGTAGGCGCCTGCCTCGTCTATGACGTCAATGGCCTTGTCGGGGAGAAAGCGGTCAGTGATGTAGCGTGCAGAGAGTTCGGCTGCGGTCTTGAGCGCCGCCGTGCTGTACCGCAGACCATAATGCTCCTCGAAGCGCTTGCGCAGCCCCTTCAGGATTTCGAAGGTCTCATCCACGCTCGGTTCGTTCACGTCCACCTTCTGGAAGCGGCGACTGAGCGCGCGATCCTTGTCGAAGATGCCACGGAACTCCTGGAAAGTCGTGGAGCCGATGCAGCGTATCTCTCCGGAACTGAGAAGCGGCTTGAGCAGGTTCGAAGCATCCATCACCCCGCCGGATGCCGCACCGGCACCGATGATGGTGTGAATCTCGTCGATGAAGAGGATGGCGTTCTTTTTCTTCTTCAATTCCGCGAGAAGCCCCTTGAGACGCTTCTCGAAATCACCCCGGTACTTCGTGCCTGCCAGCAGGGATCCCAGATCCAGGGAGTACACCACGCCCGACAGGAGGACGTCCGGCACCTCGCCATCCACGATGCGCTTGGCCAACCCCTCGGCGATGGCAGTCTTGCCCACGCCGGATTCACCGACCAGCAAGGGATTGTTCTTGCGCCGGCGAACGAGGATCTGGGATACGCGCTCGATTTCGACCGCGCGCCCCACCAACGGGTCTATGCGGCCGGCCTTCGCCTCGTCGTTCAGGTTGGTGGCATAACTCTGCAGCGGGCTGGACTCGCCTTCAGCAGATGCACCCTGCGACTCCTCTTCCGTGTTGCCTTCGGACGCGCCCGGGCGTGGATTGTCCGAGACCTTGGAGATGCCATGCGTGATGAAGTTGACCACATCGATTCGGGCGATGTTCTGCTTCTTCAGAAGGAATACCGCCTGGCTTTCCTGCTCACTGAAGAGCGCCACCAGGACGTTCGCACCCGTCACCTCGGTCTTGCCCGATGACTGTACATGGAAGACGGCGCGTTGCAGAACGCGCTGGAACCCGAGCGTGGGTTCGGTTTCCCGATCCGCATCGGACTCGGGTATGACGGGAGTGGTCGTCTCGACGAACTCGGAGAGTTCTCCGCCGAGTACACGCAGATCAGCGCCACATGCACGCAGTACCTTGGTTGCCGCCTCGTTTTCCAGAAGAGCCAGCAACAGGTGCTCGACTGTCATGTATTCGTGCCGTCGCGCACGTGCCTGCTTGAAAGCAGAATTGAGATTGAACTCCAGGTCCTTGCTAAGCATCCAGGCTCTCCTGATCTGGGGACTGCCCCGACATCGACCACGTTGTTGCCCACGGAACGCCTGACTCAGGCATCCCCGGCGGCCTCGATTTCGCACAGAAGCGGGTGCTGGTGCTCGCGCGCATAGCGATTCACCTGTGCCGCCTTGGTTTCGGCTATGTCGCGGGGGTAGGTCCCGCACGCGGCCCGGCCTTCGGTGTGCACCGTGAGCATGATGCGGGTTGCCTGCTCACGGCCCATGCCGAAGAAATGCCGCAGCACCTCCACGACGAACTCCATCGGCGTGTAGTCATCATTCAGCATGACGACCTGGAACATGGGCGGGCGTTGGAGTTCCGGCTTGGAATCCTGAACCAGCAGATCCCCTTCACGCCCGGGAGCGGTCTTCTGAGCCTGAGCTCTGGGTTCCATCACCACATCCAGCCTGCACGTCCCGGTTTTCACACAACACCTCATACGCATCGAGACTCTTTCATGGATCGCCTGCTGGCACAAGACGAAACGAGGGAGCAGGCACGCTTGACTCACCCTCGCTGCGTCGGCTAAAAAAAGAACACAGTCATGGCACTGATGACCATGACTCGCATAACGACAACAAGCGCTGCCCGATACGGGCACTGGGATCGAAGCCATGCATACGGGCATCGTCAAGTGGTTCAACAATGCGAAGGGCTACGGCTTCATTCTGCCTGACGAGGGCAGCGGTGATGTGTTCGCCCACTACTCCGCCATCATGATGGAGGGTTACAAGACCCTGAAGGCCGGGCAACCGGTGACGTTCGAGGTCGAGGCAGGCCCCAAGGGCATGCATGCCGTCGCGATACAGGCTCTGGAAGGACTGTCTGTTTCGGCGTTCTCGGTCTGATGCTGCCATGCCGCCCGGGAGCCCGGGCGGCATGAGCCGGGCCGCTTACATGTGCTTGACGACGGCGTTGCCGAACTCCGAGCACTTCAGCAGCGTCGCACCCTCCATGAGGCGCTCGAAGTCATAGGTCACTGTGCGAGCCTGGATCGCACCGTTCATTCCCTTGATGATCAGGTCAGCGGCCTCATTCCAGCCAATGTGACGGAGCATCATCTCGGCCGAGAGGATGAGCGAACCGGGGTTCACCTTGTCCTGACCCGCATACTTGGGTGCCGTACCATGGGTGGCTTCGAACAAGGCCACCGTGTCACTCAGGTTGGCGCCAGGTGCGATACCGATACCGCCGACCTGCGCTGCGAGCGCATCCGAGAGGTAATCACCGTTCAGGTTCAGCGTGGCGATCACGCTGTATTCGTCGGGACGCAGAAGCACCTGCTGGAGCATGGCATCGGCGATCACATCCTTGATGATGATGTCCTTCCCGGTGTTCGGGTTCTTCAATTTCACCCACGGGCCGCCATCGAGCAGCTCCCCACCGAACTCCTCGCGGGCGAGCTGATAGCCCCACTCCTTGAAGGAGCCCTCGGTGAATTTCATGATGTTGCCCTTGTGCACGATGGTGACAGAGGGCAGATCCTGGGCGATGGCGTACTGGATGGCGCGGCGCACCAGTCGAACCGTTCCCTCTTTGGACACGGGCTTGATGCCGATGCCGCAGTTATCGGGGAAACGGATTTTCTTCACGCCCATTTCTTCGCGCAGGTACGCGATCAGTTTGTCGGCTTCCGGCGTGCCGGCCTTCCACTCGATGCCTGCATAGATGTCTTCCGAGTTCTCGCGGAAGATCACCATGTTGGTCTTTCCCGGCTCGCGCACGGGGGAGGGAACACCCTCGAACCAGCGAACAGGGCGCAGGCAGACGTAGAGATCCAGTTCCTGGCGAAGCGCCACGTTGAGCGAGCGGAAACCGCCGCCTACGGGCGTGGTAAGCGGCCCCTTGATGGAAACCGCGTAATCCTTGATGGCATCGAGTGTTTCAGCAGGGAACCAGTCGCCTTCATACAGCTCGGCAGCCTTTTCGCCTGTGTAGATCTCCATCCAGCTGATGCGGCGCTTGCCGCCGTAGGCCTTGGCAACGGCCGCATCGACGACCGTGATCATGGCAGGGGTGATGTCGACGCCGATGCCATCGCCTTCGATGAAGGGAATGACCGGATGGTCAGGGACGTTGAGCGAGTGGTCTGCATTGACCGTGATCTTCTCGCCCTGGGCGGGCACCTTGATGTGCTTGTAAGCCATGAATTGCTCCCGGAAAGATGGACAGGACACGACGGGGCCGCTGGCGTGCCCGCGGCGCCTGAGTATAGCATCGCCTCCGCCGTCCTCAGGCACCCCGTTCGGACTATCCGTGGCATCGCCGATCATCCTCCTGAACAAGCCCTTCGGGGTACTCAGCCAGTTCACCGACGATGCGGGGCGCCCCACCCTCGCGGCGCTGCTGCACGCACCCGGTTTTCGTCCTGCCGGCCGTCTCGACGCGGACTCCGAAGGGCTGCTCGTGCTCTGCGACGATGGCGTCCTTCAGGCCCGCATTGCCTCTCCGCGCCACAAGCTGACGAAAACCTATCTTGTTCAGGTCGAGGGCAGCATCGACGAGGCGGCAACCGGAAAGCTCTGCTCGGGTGTGATGCTGAACGACGGACCCGCGCGTGCGGTGTCTGCGCGCTGCATTCCGCCCCCGGTGCTGTGGGCGCGACAACCGCCCGTGCGCTTCCGCGCAAAAATCCCGACCAGTTGGATGGAGATCGTGCTGGACGAGGGGCGCAACCGCCAAGTCAGGCGGATGACCGCTGCGGCAGGCTTTCCGACACTGCGCCTCGTGCGCTGGCGCGTGGGCCCGTGGTGCGTCGAGGGACTCGGCCCTGGCGAGTCGCGACGGATGAGCGTCACAGCTGACGCACTGCGGGAAGCATCGCGGGTCGCCCCTCCCAAAGGCCATAATGGCCGCCCCTGAAGAGGATTCCGGATGAACACTGACCTGCGGGCATGGGTGCCACGCGTGACCGTCGCGGCCGTTGTCTTCGATCGCGGACGCTATCTGCTCGTCGAGGAGGTCGCGGAAGCCGGAAAGCCGGTATTGAACCAGCCTGCGGGGCACCTCGAGCCCGGAGAAACACTGACAGAGGCCGCGGTTCGCGAAACGCTCGAGGAGACCGGTTGGCACGTGGAAGTCGAGGCTTTGCTCGGCGCCTCTCTCCTCACCAACTCGCTCACGGGTATTACCTATTACCGCACAAGCTTTCTCGCGTCGCCGCTGCGCCATGAAGCCGATCGGACATTGGACAAGGACATCCTCGGCCCGCGCTGGATGAGCTACGAGGAGATCGTTTCCGATCGTTCCCGACTGCGCAGCGAGTCCGTACTGGCAACGATCGAGCAGCACCGGTCAGGCCGCCGGTTTCCCGTGGACACTTTTTTCTATCCTGCCGGTGCCTGATGGCAGCCAGAGGCACCCCGGTGATCGTCGGCCTTTCCGGGGGCGTGGACTCCGCCGTCAGCGCGTACCTCCTGCGCGAGCAGGGGTACGCGGTGGAGGGGCTGTTCATGAAGAACTGGGACGAAGACGACAACACGGAATACTGCACTGCCAAGGCAGACCTCGCCGACGCCGAAGCGGTCTGCAGACAACTCGGGATCCGCCTGCACACCGCAAATTTCGCCGCAGAGTACTGGGACAATGTGTTCGAACACTTCCTCGCGGAATACAAGGCAGGACGGACGCCCAACCCCGACGTCCTCTGCAACCGGGAGATCAAGTTCAAGGTCTTTGCGGAGTACGCGGCCACTCTGGGTGCGGAGATGATTGCGACCGGACACTACGCGAGGGTCTCGAGTTCGGGCGGCCGCGTTCGGTTGCTTACGGGCAAAGACCCGGGTAAGGACCAGACCTATTTCCTGCATGCGGTACCCGGAGCACAACTCGAGCGCTGCCTTTTCCCCGTCGGCGAATTGCCCAAGAGCGAGGTGCGGAGCATCGCGCGCGAGCAGGGCTTCGTTGTTGCGGCAAAAAAGGACAGCACCGGCATCTGTTTCATCGGCGAGCGACGCTTCGCCGACTTCCTCAAACGCTATCTTCCTGCCCGACCGGGCGAGATCCGCAGCGCAGAGGGCCGCCTCCTTGGCGAGCACCATGGCCTGATGTACTACACCCTCGGCCAACGTCAGGGTCTGGGCATCGGCGGCGTCAGTGGATTAGCCGAGGAACCGTGGTACGTGGTGGACAAGGTGCTGGAGAACAACACTCTCGTGGTGGCGCAAGGCATGCACCCTGCGCTGCTTTCCCGGGGGTTGCGATGCTCGGACCTGCATTGGATAGACGGCACGCCGGCGGAGGGCGCACTCTGCGCACGCATCCGCTATCGGCAGGCAGACCAGCCATGCACGCTCTCGATAGTGGACGAGCGCGACGGCACCGTGATGTTCGAGCACGCGCAACGCGCCGTGACACCGGGTCAGTATGTGGTGTTTTATCAAGGTGAGCACTGCCTTGGCGGTGGCGTCATCGAGGAGCGGATCCCGTGAACACGAGCGCAGAGACGCGACTCTCCGGGCAAGCCGTAGCGCTCGCTGCGGTGGTGCAGTCAGCCATGCTGGTGGATCTTCTCTCGCGTGAGGGGACCGCACCTGCGGCTGATATGCAGGCTCTCTCCGAGAGCCTGTTCCGGCTCGAATGGGATCGGGTGGAAGAGGTCTTCGGCGGTTTACCCCGGCTGAGGCGCGGGTTCGATGCCCTGGCCGACATGCTCGAGCACGGTGCGGGAACCGAGCACCGGTCTGCACTTCGCTACACCCTGGCCATGCTTCATCTCGGCCGGATCCTCGGCCGTGATCGCGCTCGTATGGAAGCCATCCGCGACAGGCTCGGGCACGCGGCGGTGAAGCAAGCCCACTTCAGCAGCCGCTTCGACGAGATCGCCGCCAGTCTTGCATCGGTCTATCAGGACTGCGTGAGCCCGATGCGTTTCCGGATCCAGGTAAGCGGCAGCGCGAAACACCTCCAGGACCCGCGCGTGGCCGAGCGGATCAGGGCACTGCTCCTTTGCGGCCTGCGGGCAGCTGTGTTGTGGCGCCATCTCGGCGGACGGCGGACCCGCCTTGTCATGGAACGCCAGGCCTTGCGCGCTGCTGTGGCCCGGCTCCATGCGCTATCATCGGCCCACTGACCGGCAACGGCGCAGCGTGCTGCCGGGCCCCTCCCCGGAGCGACAATGAACCTCTCTGAACTGACCGCGATATCCCCTCTCGATGGCCGCTACGGACCGAAACTTGCGCGCCTGCGCGGCCGTGTCAGCGAATTCGCGCTCATCCGCTATCGCGTGATCGTGGAGTTGCATTGGCTGCAACGCCTTGCCAGCCTCGCAGAGGTGCCCGAGTTACCGCCGTTCGACGCCGAAGCTTGCGCTGCCATCAATGCACTGCTGGAGGGTTTCAGCGAGAGCGACGCCCAGCGCGTCAAAGCGATCGAAAGCACCACCAACCACGATGTGAAGGCCGTCGAGTACCTGATCAAGGAAAAACTCGGGCAAGCGGGAATTCACGGGGCGTCCCTCGAGTTCGTGCACTTCGCCTGCACGTCCGAGGACATCAACAACCTTTCGTATGCGCTCATGCTCCGGGACATGCGTTCGGAGGAACTGCTTCCGCGTCTGGATTCCATCATCGGGACGCTCTGCACCATGGCCGAAACCTGGGCCGCCGAGTCGATGCTGGCGCGAACGCATGGACAGCCCGCATCCCCCACGACGATGGGCAAGGAAATCGCCAATGTCGCGTGGCGACTGCACAGGCAACGACGGCAACTCGCCCAGGTCGGGCTCGCAGGCAAAATGAACGGGGCGGTAGGCAATTACAACGCCCACCTTGCAGCCTATCCGGACATCGACTGGGAATCCGTAGCGCACCGCTTTGTGGAGTCGCTCGGACTGGAGTGGAACCCCTACACCACCCAGATCGAACCGCACGACTGCCTTGCGGAATACTTCGCCGCGGTGCAGCGCGTCAACACGATCCTCATCGACTTTGCGCGTGACCTCTGGTCCTACATCTCGATCGGTTACTTCCGCCAGAAAACCAAGGCTGGCGAGGTGGGTTCGTCCACCATGCCGCACAAAGTGAACCC
Source organism: Pseudomonadales bacterium (assembly GCA_044352225.1). Lineage (GTDB taxonomy): Bacteria > Pseudomonadota > Gammaproteobacteria > Pseudomonadales > UBA5518 > UBA5518. The sequence goes on from JBILEG010000039.1 coordinate 13,029, forward strand.
CATCGACTTCGAGAACGCAGAGGGCAATCTGGGCGTAGCGAATGCCCTGCTCGATCACCTCGGCGGCAAACTTCCCGTCTCGCGTTGGCAACGGGACCTCACCGACTCCACGGTGCTGCGCAATGTCGGCTCCGCGCTCGCATACAGCCTGCTGGGTTGGGACTCGCTGCAGCGCGGCCTTGCCAAACTCGAGCTCGCCCCCGCACAACTCGCAGCCGATCTGGAAGCAAACCAGGAGGTTCTCGCGGAAGCGATCCAGACGGTGATGCGCAGGCACGCGGTCCCGGAGCCCTACGAAAAACTGAAGGCGCTCACGCGCGGGCAACGCAT
>JBILEG010000028.1:0-14647 GCA_044352225.1 Pseudomonadales bacterium
GCTGGACATACCGGAAGAGGCACGTGCACGGCTCGCTGCCATGACACCGGGCAGCTACACCGGCAATGCAGCCGAACAGGCGCAGCGGATACGCGCGCGCATTGCCTCGGAGGCCTGATCCGATGGTCCTGCCTAAAGCCGAAGGGCGACTTGCACTCGGTGCATCATCCGAGCAGGCCGTGGCGCTCCTCGGGATTCTCGGGCAAGCGCAGAGGATCGTACGTATCCTGAGCGATGCGTTGGATCCGGAGCTTTTCGATCGTCCCGATATCGCCGCCGAACTCTCGCGGGTTGCACGTCAGGGCCGCCAGTGCGAAATCCGTATCCTGTTGAAGGACAGCGCACATCTGTCGAAGCGCAGCCACTGCCTCGGCACTCTCCACCGGCGACTGGCATCATCGGTGCGCATACTGAAGCCCACGTTCATGCCGGAGAATCTCGCGGCAAACTACGTACTTGCCGACGACCGCGGAGTGTTCTTCCTGCCGATGGAGGACGACAAATCCGGCTTCCTGAACGCCGACGATCGCCCACTGGTCAAGCATCTCGCCCTGCAGTTCGACGACATGTGGTCGCGGGCGATCGAAGATCCCGAACTCAGGCTCATGCCGCTGTAGCCTTTCCCTGAAGGAGTCGACGCCATGCACCTCCGAGTCCTCGTTCTTTTGACCATGGCCTTTTTCGCCTCCCCGGTGTGTGCGTCGCCGCAAACCCGGAACGTGGTGCTGGTGACACTGGACGGCGTTCGGGTGCAGGAGGTTTTTGGCGGTCTGGACGAGATCATCGCCGCGCACTCCGCGCTGCAGCACTATTCGGACATGGAGACGGTCAGGCCGCGCTTCATCGGCGCCACGGCCGAGGCACGAAGGGAAGCACTGATGCCGTTCCTGTGGAAGGAACTGGTCCCACGGGGCGTGATTTTCGGCAACCGCGATCTCGGCTCGGTGATGAAGGTCCAGAACCGGTTCTGCTTTTCGGCGCCGGGCTACACCGAGATGTTGACCGGAGCACCACGCGCGGAGGTCGACAGCAACGACATCCGTCGCTATCCCCACAAAACCGCGCTCGAGATTGTCTCCCGCGAACTCCAGTTGCCTTTCGGGTCCGTCGCCCAGATCGGCTCCTGGGACGGCTTTGCGAGTGCTGCAGCCAGCCGGGATGGTCTCATCCTGAGCAGCGGCGCCTACGACCCGCTCCCTGCGCGCTTCTCCACACCGGAGATCGATGAACTCGTCTCGCTTCGCAAGGACGTTCTGGGGCTCTGGGAAGAGGGAAGCGAGGACGTGCTCACGTTGCGTATCGTTCAGCGCTACATGAGCAAACAGCAGACGCGCCTGCTCTGGCTGGGGCTCGGCAACTCCGATGACTGGTCTCACGCGGACCGTTACGATCGCCTGCTCGTGTACCTGAACCGCGCCGACCGCCTGATCGGCGAGTTGTGGTCGACACTTCAGGCAGACGAACGCTACCGGAACCGCACGACGCTTGTGATCAGCACCGATCACGGACGCGGACTGGAGGGAAAGGATTGGTCCGAACACGACTGCAGTATTCCAGGGAGCGAGTTCATCTGGGCCGCGGTGGCTGGCCCCGACACTCCCGCTACGGGCGAGGCGCGGAACACCGGAGAACTCCATCAGGGGCAGATCGCAGCGACCCTGCTCCAGTACTTCCGGATTCCCGCACAGGCGCTGGGCCCAGAGGCACGACCACCGCTGCCCGGCACCCTTGTGCCGCGCAATTCACCCTGAACACCTCCCTGAAGCCAGCAGAAGGACTCCTCGCGTGAGCGATACCCGCACCATGCCCACCCGCCCCCGCCACCTCTCCAGCATCACGGCGTGGGACATCGACGCCGATGTCGCCGTGATCGGCTTCGGAGGCGCCGGCGCATGCGCCGCGATCGAAGCGCACGACAACGGGGCTCGAGTCGTGCTTTTCGATCTTGCCAGCGATTCAGGAGGGTCAACGCGTCTCTCCAGCGCCGAGATCTACATGGGCGGTGGCACGCGCGTGCAGAAAGCCTGCGGCATCGAGGACAGCGTGGAAGACATGTTCCGCTTCCTGATGGCATCGAACGGACCCATCGCGGATGAGGCGAAGGTGCGCGCCTACTGCGAGGGCAGCGTGGATCACTTCGACTGGCTGACGCAGACGCTGGGCGTCCCCTACAAGGATTCGGTCTATCCGCACCGTGCGATCATGGCGCTCACCGACGACTGCCTGTTGTACACCGGCAGCGAAAAAGCCTGGCCGTTCACGCAGATCGCGACTCCAGCACCGCGCGGTCACAACCTGCAGGTCGAAGGCGACAACGGCGGCCCCCTCTTTGCCAACATTCTCAGACGCAACGTCGAGGAGCGCGGCATAGAGGTTCATTTCGACGCGAGAGCACTCACGCTGGTCACGGATGACGAAGGCGCCGTACATGGCGTGGTGGTGCGTATCGACCAGCAGGAGCGTCTGGTGCGCGCCCGGCGCGGGGTGGTGCTCTGCTGCGGCGGATTCGTGATGAACGAGGACATGATCCGCAAGCATGCCCCGATGCTGCTCGGCGCCTCGCAACCGATCGGCAACCCGGGAGACACGGGAAGCGGAATCCTGATGGGCCAAGGCGCGGGCGCAGCGGCAATCAACATGCACGAGGGTTTCGTCAGCGTGCCCTACTACCCGCCGGCATCGCTCACGCGCGGAATCTTCGTGAACGCACAGGGGCAACGATTCATCAACGAGGATTGCTACCACGGCCGCGTCGGTTACTACTGCCTGCAGCAACCCGGGCAGCGTGTTTTCCTGATCGCCAGCGCGGAGGATTTCGGGAACTACCCGGAGGGAAGCTATCTCAATGCGCAGTTCGCCGGAACCACAGAAGAGTCAGTGGAAGAACTCGAGTCGGAACTGGCTCTTCCCCCGGGAAGCCTTCAGCAGACGATCGCGTACTACAACGCACACGCCGCGCGCGGCGAGGATCCTTTGTTCCACAAGTCGGCCGAGTGGCTTACGCAACTCAGCCTGCCCCTCGCAGCGGTGGATTGCTCGCCGGGGCGTGGCACTTTCTATCCGTTTTTCACCCTCGGCGGACTCGACACGAAGGTGACAGGCGAGGTGCTGACGCCAGAAGGCGAGGTGATTCCGGGGCTCTACGCCGCCGGCCGGACCGCCTGCGGTGTGCCACGCACGGCGGCCGGCTATTGCAGCGGCATCTCGGTGGGCGATGCGAGTTTCTCGGGACGCAAGGCCGGGCGCAGCGCAGCGCAGAGGGCAGACTGAGCCTCAGCGCTTCTCAAACTGGAGCACGGTCTTCCACCACAGGCGCGGCGCCAGCGTGTGCCAGAGCTCGAGGAATTTGGCCTCTCCGGGGTAGATCGTCTTTTTGCCTTTTTCGAGGCCCTCCTCGATCTGGGTGACGATTTTTCCGGGGTCACTCAGCCGGCCGCTCTTGCGGGCTTCACGGAGAGCTTGTGCGGCATCCGTATTCAGGGACTGCTCGATCAGCGGGGTGTTCACGGCCGGAGGCAAGACGACCGCGATCCTGAGCGCAGTGTGTGCAAGTTCGTTCGCGAGGGTCTCACCCAGCACGTTCACGGCAGCCTTGGACGCGGCATAGGCGCCGAGCTTGGGCGTGAGCGCCATGCCTGAAATCGAGCCGAACAGGATCACGTCCCCCCTGTTGCGCTCGAGCATGCCGGGCACCACCGCGCGGATCATGTGAAGCGTACCGAAGTAGTTCACGTCGATGAGCCGACGCGCCTGCTCGATCGTGGTGTCGATGACTGCGTAACTGGGCATGATGCCTGCGGCATGGGTCAATCGATCGATAGGGCCGAGTTCCTGCTCGACCTCCGCCACCCGTGCCTGCACGTCTTCCCAGTCCGCCACGTTGCACCGCCAGGTGCGGATGTTCGGGGCGGCCGCTGCCATTTCCGCGAGAGCTTGCTCGTTCATGTCGAAGATCGCGACCCGCGCACCGGAAGCAGCCAAGCGCAGGGCTGCCACCTTGCCCATGCCGCTTGCACCACCTGTGACCAACGCCACCTTGCCCGTGAATGCCATGCGTATCGCTCCGGAATGCGTGGAGACGCGAGTGTAGCCCGCACCAGCGGCGCCTCAATGTCCGCGGCCGCCAATGACACCTGACAAATGCGCCACGCGCCACTGCCGTCCCGGCTGATATCGTTTGGCTCGCCATATCACGTACGGAGCACGCAGATGGATGAAACCCGCGTACATATCCTGTTTGTCTGCCTCGGCAACGTGTGCCGCTCCCCGATGGCGGAGTGCGTGACGCTGCAGATGTTGCGAGACCGCGGACTGGAACACCATGTGCGCGTGGCATCGCGGGGCACCGCAGCATTCAACGCGGGCAAGCCAGCCGATCCCCGCGCGACGGATGCATTGCGGAAACACGGATTCCCGATACCAGCGCACCTTGCCCGGCAGATAAGCGACGAGGACTTCACCGCGTTCGGGCAGATCGTGGCGATGGACCGATCGAACCTGCACACGCTGGCAGGATGGCGCCCTCCCGGGTTCGCCGGTCAACTCCGGCTCCTGCCGGGCACCAACGGCGCCGCAGGCGTCGAGGTTCCGGACCCCTTTTACGGCGATGCCGCACAGTTCACACGGGCCCTGGGACTGATCCGGAACGGAGTGGCACAACTTCTCGACGAATTGTTGCCGCTGCCATCCTGAAGGAAGGGGCTGCGCCGGGCGATCGCGCCCTGATGCCTTGCTATACTCCGGCCCGTCCGGCGATATGCCCCCCGTTCCCCAACGCAGTCTCCTTTCCATGACCGACCGCTCCATCGAAAACCTGAATGTCGACACTTTCGAGGGGCTCATCACCCCTGACGAACTGAAACGCGAAGTGCCCCTCCCCGAGGCCATTCGACAGACGGTACTCGGCGCCCGATCGACCATCCGGGACATTCTCGACGGTAAGGACCACCGGCTGTTCGTGGTCGTGGGCCCCTGCTCGGTACACGACCCGGCCGCAGCACTGGACTACGCACAGCGTCTGGCCGTACTCGCCCGGGAAATCGATGACACCATACTGGTGGTGATGCGCGTCTATTTCGAGAAGCCCCGCACCACGACCGGCTGGAAAGGCCTGGTAAACGACCCCTACCTGAACGACTCCTTCCGCATCCAGGACGGCCTGCGTATCGCGCGCAAGCTGCTGGTCGACATAGGCTCGCTCGGATTGCCGACGGCGACCGAAGCACTCGACCCTATTTCTCCCCAGTACCTGCAGGACCTGATCAGCTGGTCGGCGATCGGCGCGCGCACCACCGAGTCGCAGACGCACCGTGAGCTCGCGAGCGGCCTGTCATGCCCGGTGGGTTTCAAGAACGGCACCGACGGCGGCCTCACCGTTGCCGTGAACGCGCTCAAATCCGCCCTGAGTTCACACAGGTTTCTGGGCATCGACGAAACCGGCCGGGTTGCCGTTGTCCACACCCGGGGCAACGGCCACGCCCACGTGGTGCTGCGCGGCGGCTCGCAAGGTCCGAATTACGACTCGGTGCATATCGCGCTGGCCGAGCGGGAACTCGCAAAGGCAGGCGTACCCGGAGGGATCGTGGTGGACTGCAGCCACGCCAACTCGAACAAGGACCCCACCTTGCAACCGCTGGTGCTCGACAACGTGGCCAACCAGATCGTCGAGGGTAACCGCTCTATCGTGGGCGTCATGCTGGAGAGCAATCTGGCAGGCGGCAACCAATCCATACCGGCTGATCTCTCGCAGCTACGCTACGGGGTATCGGTAACGGACGGCTGTCTCGACTGGGAAAGCACCGCCGGCGCCCTGCGCGCCATGCGTGAGAAGTTGAGAGACGTTTTGCCGGGAAGGAAAAACCCGGACTGAACCAGGCCCTGAGCGGCTGCTTCAGCTGTAGTAGGCGTTCTCTCGCTTGCTGTGGTCGGTGACGTCGCGCACTTCCTTCAGCTCTGGAAGCTGCTCCAGAAGACTGCGTTCAACTCCGTGCTTCAGGGTGGCATCGACCATGCCACATCCCTGACAGCCACCCCCGAACTTGAGAACCGCCACCGGACCTTCGGCAATCTCGACCAGACTCACTTCACCGCCGTGCGCTGCCAGTTGCGGGTTCACCTCGTTGTAGAGGATGTAGTTGATGCGATCCTCGAGAGAGCTGTCTGCTCCCACGCGCGGGAGTTTCGCGTTTGGCGCCTTGATCGTAAGCTGCCCGCCCATGCGGTCTTCGGCAAAATCCACGAAGGCGTCCTGCAGGAAGGGCAAGCTACGGGCCTCGAACCATGCCACGAAGCCACCGGGGAACTCATGGCGCTCGTCTTCCGCGCGGATATCCGCGTCGCGACAATAGGCGATGCAGGTCTCGGCCCGGGGTGTACCGGGGTCGTTTATGAACACCCGGATGCCCCGCACCTCTGCATCCTGCTTGGCAAGCAGGCCTGACAGGTATGTCTGGGCGGATTCCGTAATCGTGATCATGCTCTTTGCTCCGGGCACACCAAGCCCAATATTCTAGTAACCCGCTCAGGTATTAGCTACAACCCTGAACGCCCTGATCGCACACAAAAGCTATCGTCTGCACCTGCCCCGGCCGTGTACGATCGGCGCGATGAGAATGGGGGGAGCCCGCAGACCCACTGGAAGCATCCGAGCGAGACCAGACGACATGAACCAGCGAGAAGACAAGAAGCACCCCGGCGCAGGAACCCATGCCGGAATGAGCACACGTGACGTGGTAGGCAGCGTGCTGTCTGCAGCTTTCGGCGTGCAGAGTTCACGAAACAGGGAGCGCGACTTCAACAGCGGGAGTTACCGGCAGTTCATCATCGCCGGCCTGATCTTTACCGTGCTCTTCGTGTCCACACTGGTGGTGGTGGTGAACGTCGTGCTCGACTGACCCCTGCGGCGAGGTTCAGTGCCCAGCCACCCAGAACACCATGGCCGATACGGCCAGAGCGACCAACACAACCGCTGCGATGGAATCAGCGACGCCGTCGTCGTGACGCTCGTCATCGGAAATGCCGTTACCCTGATCTGCCTTGCTCATACGCTATGCTCCGGACTGTTCGATGCGCCGCTCGCGCGTCGGGGTGGGAGTATAGCGAGCCTCTTGCCCGCGCCCTACCCCGAGCCTTAGCACCAAACGATCTTTGCGTATGAAAAAACACGCTTTTTGGTGCTGATGATGATCTGCTAACGTGCGGCCGCCGTTCACGGGGCATCGTCCCCGCACAGCGCGGCGCGTCACCACCCTCCGTCACAGTTGCAGTACCGGAAGCATGTATCGCTACGACACTTTCGACCACCAAATGCTTGCGGATCGCGTCAGCCAGTTCCGCGACCAGACCGCGCGGTACCTGCGCGGGGAACTCAGCGAGGCCGAGTTCCGGCCCCTGCGCCTCCAGAACGGGCTCTATGTACAGCGCTTGGCGCCCATGCTGCGCGTGGCGATACCGTACGGAATGCTCGAGAGCCGCCAGTTGCGGATGCTGGCCCACATCGCGCGCCGTTATGACAAGGGCTACGGCCACTTCAGCACGCGCCAGAACATCCAGTTCAACTGGCCGCGCCTCGAGGAGGTGCCTGACATCCTCGCCGACCTCGCCAGCGTCGACATGCACGCGATACAGACCAGCGGCAACTGCATCCGCAACGTCACTGCGGACCAATTCTCGGGCGTGGCACGCGACGAAGTCGAGGACGCCCGCCCGTGGTGCGAACTGATCCGTCAATGGTCTACCTTCCACCCCGAATTCAGCTTCCTTCCGCGCAAGTTCAAGATCGCAGTGAGCGGTTCGCGCAGTGACCGGGCGGCCGTCAAGGTCCATGACATCGGGCTCGAACTGCTCAAGGCGCCCGAGGGCGGAACGGGCTTCAGGGTACTTGCAGGGGGTGGCCTGGGACGCACGCCAGTCGTCGGCACGGTAGTGCGGGAGTTCCTCCCGGCGGATGAATTGCTGTCTTATCTCGAAGCGATCCTGCGGGTCTACAACCGTGCGGGCCGGCGCGACAACATCTACAAGGCCCGCATCAAGATCCTCGTGAAAGCCCTGGGAGAAGATGAATTCCGGGCCCGCGTAGAGCGCGAATGGCAGGACATCCGCTCACGCATGGCACCCGTCGACCCCGAGCGGCTCGCTCGCATCAAGGCCTGCTTTCCACCCCACCCCTACACAGCGCTCGATGCTGCGGCCAGCGATAACGCGCTGGCCGGAGAGCGCGCCGCCGACAAGGCTTTCGATCGTTGGGTCGCGCGGAGCGTGCTGCCTCACCGGCAACCGGGATATGCGATTGTCACGATATCGCTCAAGCCCACCGGCATCGCCCCGGGTGACGCCACAGACCATCAGATGGAGGTGGTTGCGGACCTGGCGGACGCCTATTCCTTCGGCGAGATCCGGGTAGCACACGAACAGAACCTGGTGCTCGCCGACGTGCGGCAGGATGATCTCAGGGATCTCTGGGACCGTCTGCGTCCCGCAGGTCTGGCCACGCCCAACATCGGCTTGTTGACCGACATCATCTGCTGCCCGGGAGGCGATTTCTGTTCGCTCGCGAATGCGAAGTCCATACCGGTTGCAGAGGCCATCCAGCGGCGCTTCGATGACCTCGATTACCTGCATGATCTGGGTGACATCGAGCTGAACATCTCGGGTTGCATGAATGCATGTGGCCACCATCACGTGGGCCACATCGGCATTCTGGGCGTGGACAAGAAGGGTGCGGAGTTCTACCAGGTGCTGCTTGGCGGAAGTCAGGGGAATGCGGCATCGCTGGGGACCATATTGGGCCCCTCGTTCGCACATGACGACATCCCCGGCGTCATCGCCACCATTCTCGATATCTACGTGACGCGGCGCGAGTCAGGGGAAAGTTTCCTCGAGTTCGTTCGACGCGTCGGCATCGAACCTTTCCGGGAGAGCGTGTATGCAAAACCTGCTCGGCCCTGAAGGGCCCGTTGCGGACGACCTCTGGCTCCTGTGCAGCAAGGAGCTGTCTCTGGCCGACCTGCCGGAGGGCGACATCATCGTGCCGCTCGCTCTCTGGTTGGCCTCGGGAGAAACGCTGCTGGCACGAGCCGGCAGAAAGGGTGTGCTGATCGGGAGCGATGAGCAGGTGGAGTCGCTAGAGGGCCGCCTCGGGGGCCTCGCGCTCGTGGCGCTGGACTTTCCCGTCTTCAGCGACGGACGCAGCTATTCGAACGCGCGCGTACTGCGTGAGCGCCTCGCCTACCGCGGGGAATTGCGTGCTGTGGGTGATGTGCTGCGCGACCAGATCTTCCTGATGCGCCGCTGCGGATTCGATTCCTTCGCGCTGCGCCCGGACCGGCCGGCGTCCGGGGCCCGAAGTGCGCTGCACGACTTCCGCCACGTCTACCAACAGGCAACAATGGACCCGGACACGCCGCTGCTCGCCCGGCACGACTGAACTCCGGCGCGGGACGTCCGTACACGGGAGCCCGCAATGGATACCACCTCCGTCACCTTCACCTTTTTCCTGATTTTCAGCGGGGCGGCTGTGCTGGCCTCGCTGGCACTCTACACGCGCCAACCCCTGCTGATCGCCTACATCGCGCTCGGCGCCCTGCTGGGCCCCTACGGCATCGGGCTCACCACCGACGTGGAACTGCTCCGCGATTTCGCCCACGTCGGTATCATCTTCCTGCTGTTCCTGCTCGGCCTGGACATGCAGCCCCGCGCGCTTCTCACCACGCTGCGGAAGTCAACGCTGGTCACGCTGCTGAGCGCAGCCACCTTTGCGCTCACCGGCGGCGGCGTGGCCTTGCTGCTGGATTTCGACCTGCGGGAAGCCATCGTGGTCGGGCTTGCGATGATGTTCTCCAGCACCATCATCGGCATCAAGTTGCTGCCCACCACCGTCTTGCATCACCGGCACACCGGGGAACTGATGATCGGCGTCCTCCTGCTGCAGGACATACTCGCGATCCTCGTTCTCGTATTGCTGACAGGCGGTGCTGGCGGACGGTTCGACATCAACGCCGCACTGCTGTCCCTGCTGGCACTGCCCGTGCTGGTGGCAGGTGCTGCATTGCTGGTGCGGGTGCTGATGGTCCCGCTGCTGCGGCGCTTCGACGGGTTTCAGGAGTATGTGTTCCTTCTCGCCATCGGCTGGTGCCTCGGGCTTGCGGAGCTTGCGGCAGCGCTCGGGCTCTCGCCGGAAATCGGCGCCTTCGTGGCCGGTGTGTCGATCGCCTCCAACCCCATCAGCCTGTACATCGCCTTCAGCCTGAAGCCGCTGCGCGACTTCTTCCTGGTGCTGTTTTTCGTGTCGCTGGGGGCAGGCTTCGACCTGCGCGTACTGGAGAGCATCTGGGCCGGCGCGCTGTTGCTGTCAGTGCTGATGCTTTCCCTCAAGCCGCTCGTGTTCCGCGCACTGCTCGGCCGCCTCAGCGAGACACCTGCGCTGGCGTGGGACGTGGGATTGAGGCTCGGGCAGAACAGCGAGTTCTCGCTGCTGATCGTTTACCTGGCAGCAGGGCTGGGGCTGATCGGCAAGGAGGCTTCGCATCTCGTGCAGGCGACGGCAATCCTGACCTTTGTGGTCTCGTCCTACATCATCGTGCTGCGTCTGCCCAATCCGATCGCGATCTCCGAGCGGCTGCGGCGTGACTGAGGCCTCGCCTCAGGCGATCGGCCCCGCGAGTTCGATCTCGTTGCCGTCGGGGTCGGCCACGAAGGCGTAGTACACATCGCCGTCGTAACAGCTCAATGGATGCACCACGCGCCCTCCCCGGGTGCTGCACGCGGCGATGGCATCCGGCAGGTTGTTGACTACCACCGTCAGAAAACGCATCCCCGTGCGGGCGTAGGCTCGCTCGGTTGGAGCCTGCGCAATGTCCGCGCCCGGGCAGTGGACCAGCTTGATCAGCATGCCGCCCGCCTCGAGCCGGTGCTGGTAGCCCGCCGGCACGCCCAGGTCCTGGTTTCCCGTCGCGCTCGGGAAATCCAGACGCATCTGGTAGCGGAATCCCAGTACGTCGCGATAGAAATGCAACATCTCTTCGGGGCGGTGCGTGAGGATGGCGAGTTCCAGTGCGGGGTTGGCGATCTCGAGCATGGCCGGAGCTCCGGTGTAGGCTGCGGGGACTTATTGCCCTGATCCGCGCGGGCAACGCGCCGGGGCACAGGACTAGAATGCCACCATGCAGACCGCAAAAAACCTCTTCGGCTACCGCAAGTACTGGGCAAAGCGCTTCGGTACGGCGCCCTTCCTTCCCATGAACCGGGCGCAGATGGACGCGCTCGGATGGGAGTCCTGTGACGTGATACTCGTCACAGGAGACGCGTACATCGATCACCCCAGCTTCGGCATGGCACTGGTAGGCCGATTGCTGGAAGCGCAGGGCTTTCGTGTAGGCATCATCGCGCAGCCTGACTGGCGCTCCGCCGAGGCATTCCGCGCCCTTGGCAAGCCGAACCTGTATTTCGGCGTCACCGCGGGCAACATGGACTCGATGGTCAACCGCTACACGGCCGACCGCAAAATCCGCTCGGATGATGCCTACACGCCCGGTGCCGAGGCCAACCGTCGCCCGGACAGGGCGGTGATCGTTTACTCACAGCGCGCTCGCGAAGCATTTCCCGAGAGCACCGTCGTAATCGGATCGATCGAGGCAAGCCTCCGGCGTATTGCCCACTACGACTACTGGTCCGATACGGTACGGCGCTCGATCCTCCCGGACAGCAAAGCCGATATCCTGCTTTTCGGTAACGCCGAGCGAGCGCTGGTGGAACTGACCCACCGGCTGGCAGCCGGCGAGGCCGTCTCGGAGATCCGCGACCTGCGCGGCACCGCCTTCATGGTGCCTCGCGGATGGGCGCCGCAGCCGGACTGGGTAGAAGTGGATTCCACGGAGGTCGACGCACCGGGGCCCCTGATCCGCCATCCGGATCCCTATGCGATGGAACCGGAGAAGGCTGTGGCCCCGGCACCTGAGACAACCGAAGACGTGCAACCGGTCAGGCTGCTGGGACGCCCCGCACGGCGAGTCGACCGAGAGCGCAGCGTGGTGCGCCTGCCCTCTTTCGAACAGGTGAAGGACGACGAGGTCGCGTACGCGCACGCCTCGCGCACCTTCCACCTCGAGTCCAACCCCGGCAATGCACGCGCTCTGACGCAGGCCCACGGCGAGCGCGACGTCTGGTTGAACCCCCCGCCCATCCCGCTCACCACGGCCGAAATGGACGGCGTCTACGACCTGCCCTACCAGCGCGCGCCGCACCCGGACTACGGCGACGCGAAGATTCCGGCATGGGAGATGATCCGGTTCTCCGTGAACATCATGCGTGGCTGCTTCGGCGGTTGCACCTTCTGCTCGATCACCGAGCATGAGGGACGCATCATCCAGAGCCGCTCGGAGCGCTCGATCCTCCGCGAGATCGAGGAAATCCGTGACCGTACGCCAGGCTTCACCGGCGTGATTTCGGATCTCGGCGGCCCTACTGCAAACATGTACCGCATCGCCTGCAAGTCCACGGAAATCGAGAGCGCCTGCCGCAAACTCTCGTGCGTATACCCGGATATCTGCGAGAACCTGAACACTGACCATTCCTCGCTGATCTCGCTTTACCGGAAGGCCCGCGCCCTGCCCGGCATCAAGAAAGTGCTGATCGGTTCCGGGTTGCGCTACGACCTCGCGGTCCGCTCGCCGGAGTACGTGAAGGAACTCGTCCAGCATCACGTAGGCGGCTACCTGAAGATCGCGCCGGAGCACACCGAGGAAGGCCCGCTTTCCAAGATGATGAAGCCGGGGATCGGCAGCTATGACCGCTTCAAGGAAATGTTCGACCGCTTCTCGAAGGAAGCCGGCAAACAGCAGTACCTGATCCCCTACTTCATCGCCGCACATCCGGGCACCGAGGACGAGGACATGCTGAACCTCGCGCTCTGGCTGAAGAAAAACGGCTTCCGCCTCGACCAGGTACAGACCTTCCTGCCCACGCCCATGGCGATGGCAACCACGATGTACCACACGCGCAAGAACCCGCTGAAACGGGTGAAGCGTGACAGCGAAGAGGTGGAAACCGTGCGGGCACTGAAGACCCGCCGGCTCTACAAGGCCTTCCTGCGCTATCACGACCCCGAGAACTGGCCGCTCCTGCGCGAAGCGCTGAAGCGCATGGGTCGTGCCGATCTCATCGGCAACGGCAAGCGCCATCTCGTGCCATCGTTCCAGCCTGCGGGCACAGGGCAAGCACGCGAAGGCCAACGCCGCACGCCCCCCGGCCAGCATGCGCGCGGCGCCGAGCCCGCGCCCGTCGGGCGCGGGACTCGCAATAATCGCCAGCGCGGGTTCAGGCCATGAAACGGCAGCGTCGGTCGCGGCACCAGTATTCCCGTGTCCCGGCACGGACGCTGGTCTAGACTCGGCCCGTTCCCACCGACCCGGCGCGCGGACCCGCATCGATGGCGCGATTCATCCTCGGACACGCTTTGCGCTCAGTGGGCGACCGCAACCCGCGCGTGCAGCGTGCCCTGTTCCTGCTCGATCATGCCTTTTTCAGCACGCTACTGTGGCTTATCCGCCTGCTCCCACCCGTCCCGGCCGCGCGATTTGGCGCATGGGTGGGCGCCACACTCGGGCCGCGCTTCAAGAAAAGCCGCGCACTGGACGAGAATTTCCGCATCGCCTTGCCGGAGCTCGACGCAGACGCGCGCCGCAAGGCCGCCCGTGAGGCATGGGCGAATGCCGGCGCGGTGTTCGCCGAATTCGCGCACCTCGAAGCCATAGCGGACGCGCGCGGAGACGGGCTCGAGGTACGGATCCTCGGCGATATCGCGGCCTTCAGGGACGCCTCCAGACCCGCCATTTTCGTGCTGCCACACCAGGCCAACTGGGAGATGTCCGGCGCCGCGATCGTGCGTCAGGGCGTCCCGCTGACGGCGGTGTACTCACCGCCCACCAACCCCTTGCTGGGGGAGCTGCTTCGCCGCTGGCGGATCCGCATCGGTTGCGAACTCATCGCACGCGACGAGAGCATGCGCCCGATGATCAAGGCACTGTCCTCGGGACGCTCGCTCGGCATCGTCATGGACCGTCGTGTCGACAGCGGCAAGGCTGTCACGTTTTTCGGGCACCCCAAGCCCACCACCCTCGTCCCCGCGCGGCTGGCCATCCGTTATGGCTACGAACTCGTACCCATCCATGTCGAAAGACTCGGCCCGGCCCGATTCCGGGTGAGCTTCCATCCGCCCGTCGCCGTACCTGAAGGGGAAGACGAACTGCAACAGGCGGTTCTCATGACCGAACACCTCCACCGCCTCTTCGAGAGCTGGATCCGCGCCTGCCCAGGCAGCTGGTTCGCCTCGAAACGGATGTGGCCCAAGGAAACCTATTCCTCCGACGGCCCCACGGCCGCCTGAACCAGGAGCGCCACACCATGAGCGACAAACCCGCCGCGCGCCCGGAAGAGCCCTCGATCCGGCTGTTCCGGAACAACCTTCTGGAGGCGCTGACGCACGTCCATCCAGTCGTACCACTGCTGTTCTGGTCGCCCGTGGTCGTGTGGCTGTTGTGGCGTACTCTTGCGGGTGGTGAGGTACGTGGCGGCGAACTCGCGCTGACGGCACTTGCCGGCGTGACCGTCTGGACGCTGAGCGAATACCTGCTCCACCGCTTCGTGTTTCACT
>JBILEG010000445.1:0-3265 GCA_044352225.1 Pseudomonadales bacterium
ATCCTTGCGGTTCTGACTCGCGAAGGGATAGGCCGTCCAGTCGCTGCTGGTGAAAGCGTTCATGAAGGTGTTCAGCGAACGGCGCGTCATCATGAAAAACGGATCGCGTACGGGGTAGCGTTCGCTGCCGCAGAGTGCGGTGTGCTCGAGGATGTGTGCCACCCCCGTAGAATCCTGCGGCACCGTGCGCAGTGCAACGAGGAACACGTTCTCGGGGTTGTCGGCGGCGATATGCAGGTGCTGCGCCCCGGTGACGCGGTGACGGTACTCCTCCACCACCACGTTCAGCGCCGGCACCGGCGTGCTGCGCAGCCACTCGAAAGCGGGGTGAACGTCGGCGGGACGGGCAGGCGGGGTGGCGCGGGCAATGCTGTTCATGCGCGGTGTACGGCTCCGTGTTCGAGGGGGCGGGCCAGGACCTGGCCCGCAAGGTCGGATTCTATCCGCGGCCGCTGCGGGCCGGTATGGCTGCTTACGTCACTTCGGCGCGTCCGGACGCATCGACACGGCCGGTAACTCGAGGCGCAGCGCAAACATCCAGGGCCAGTTCTTGCCGCTCACCCAGAGCAGGCGTTGCGAAGGTTGCCATGCGATGCCGTTCAGCACGTCCGCGCGGCGTTTCTCCGCAGGGCTGAGCAGCGCGGAGAGGTCCAGCTTTGCGATGACCTTGCCATCGGCAGGGTCAATCACAACGACGTTGTCGGTGAGCCATACGTTCGCGAAGAGGCGCCCCTCGACCCATTCCAGTTCGTTCAGCATCCGCAGCGGCTTGCCTGAGGCACGCACCGTGAGGCTGCCTTGTACCGCGAAATCCCGCGCGTCGCGCCAGAGAAGCCGCGCGCTGCCGTCGCTGTGGATGAACTGCGTGCCGTCCCAGGTGAGTCCCCAGCCTTCACCCTCGTAGCGCAAGCGCGTGACCGGGCGCAGATCCGGCAAGGAGTACACCTGGGCCACGTTCTCTCGCCAGGTGAGGACCGTCACGCGCTCGCCGTGTACCGCCAGACCCTCCGCGAACCACAGCGCGGGCATGCGCTGCTGCACGTGCGGGGCGGGGCTCTCGGTACTGCGGAGCAGCACCCGTGACTCACGGTAATTGCCGCCGCTCTCGACCAGCGAGTCGCCGTGGAAAGCCATGCCCTGCGTGAACAGGTAACGGTCGTGCGCACGCTTGGCCACGATCGTGAAGGGCAGGGCAGGAATGCCGGCCAGAGGTTCCGTGCTGCTTGCTTGCGCGCCCGCGCAGGCGAACAGGCCGAGCAGCAGTGCCAGTGCAGTCACGGCCGGGATGTTCATCCGATGCTTCCCTTGATGATGCCGCGTATCAGGAAGCGCGCGGGCGAGAGCGCACGCGCCACGGCAGCGCTGACGGGCAGGGGCTCGCCCGAGAGCTCCGCCGCCACCAGCTCCGCGCAGAGCGGTGCGCTGCACAGCCCGCGCGAACCGTGCGCGATGCTGAGCGCGAGCCCGGGCAGATAGCAACCCGGTTGCGGGATCGCGCGGCGGGCGTTGTCCCGCAGGCCTGCAAAGCGCACGCGGAAGGCGGCGTTGTCGGGTACGCGGCCGGCGAGGGGCAGGCGGTCCGGGCTCGCGCAGCGCTCGCCCACGCGTGAGCCCAATGTGCTCTCGTCCACCGACGCTGGATGGAACGCAGGCATCAGTGCAGCAACGCGGGCGAGGTTCTGCCGTTGCTCCTCGGCCGTGGCCGGCCCGTCTGCCGGCCCGCGCTGGAAACTCGCGCCGCAGCAGGCAATGCCGTTCACGGGCGGTGCTACGTAACCGTCACCGCAGAGCACCGTGCGCGCCGCCTTGGGCAAGACCGCCTCGGGCAGCAGCGTGATCTGGCCGCGAATGCCGTGCAGGGCCGCCACGGCCTCGGGCAAGAGCTGTGTGGCGGCCAATGCGTTGGCCAGCACAACCACCCCGGCATGGAAGCTGCGCCCGTCGACGCAGCCAACGGTCCACCCGCTGCCCTCACGCGACAGCGTCTGCACACGGGCCCCGGTCTGCAGGTGTATGGCCGGGTGCGAAAGCGCCCGCGCACAGGCCCGACGCGGATCGATCCAGCCAGAGGCGGGCAGGAAGATCGCGGGTGCGGGCAGTGCTACGCCCGCCAGTTCGGAGGCCTCGTCGCGCGTCAGGAAGCGCGCGAGCGTTGGCAGCGCGGCGTAGCGCTGCTGCAGTTTCGCGAAGGATTCCTCCTCACCGGGCTCGCACAACTGCAGCGTGCCGCAGCGTCCGATCGCCTCCGTGTCGTCGGCCAGCAACGCACGATGGAAGCGCGTGGCGTGCAGGTACGCTGCGAGCGTGAACTCGCCCTGCGCCGAATGCGAGAGTTGCAGTTGTGTGAACAGGATGCCTTGCGGGTTGCCCGAGGCACCCGTGGCGGGCGCCTCGGAGGCCTCGAGCAGCTGCACCTCCCAGCCGCGGGCGGCGAGGGCGCGCGCCGTGCAACTGCCGGCGATGCCCGCGCCGATCACCAATGCCTCCCGGCGCTGCGGTGGCGTGAGCTCGGCGCGGTGCCATGGCGTGCCCGTTGCCACGATCGTTGCCGGTGGCGCCGCGTCGCGCTCGGCCACGATCATCTCGCGCTTGCGCCCGTAGCCACCGACCTTGCGCACGCTGAAGCCCGCGCGTGCGAGGCCCTCGCGCACGGCGGCGGCTGCGGTGAAGGTGGCGAGCGTGCCGCCGGGCCGCGTGAGCGCGGCGATGCCCTGCAGCACCTCGTCACGCCACATATCAGGGTTGCGCGATGGCGCGAAGCCGTCGAGGAACCACGCATCCACGGGTGCGTCCGTGGTGTCGGCGAAGTCTGCCAGCGCCGAGCCGGCCTCCCCCATCCAGAGCTGCAACGTGACGCGCCCATCGCCGAGCGTGATGTGATGCAGGCCGTCGAGGGCGGGCGGCCACGCAGCGAGCAGTTCGGCGGATTCGGCCGCGAGTTCGGGCCATGCCCCCAGCGCCCGCGACAGTGCCGCGGCATCCAGTGGATGGGATTCGAGACTGCGGAACAGCAGCCTTGCGCGGGGCGGAGCGCAGCGTTGCCACAGCCGCCAGGCGAGCAGGAAATTCAGCCCCGTGCCGAAGCCCGTCTCGCCTATGACGAAAAGGGTGGAGGGGTGGTCATGCAGCGCGGCCCAGCGCTCGGCAAGTGCGTTCTGCCCCAGGAAGACATAAGCAGACTCGGCGAGCCCCTCGCCGCGTGTGTAGTAGACGTCACCGTGTTCCGGCGAGTACGGTGTGCCGTCATCGAGCCACTCAGGCTCGT
>JBILEG010000446.1:0-3264 GCA_044352225.1 Pseudomonadales bacterium
AGCCGTGACAAGGACCTCGGGCAGTTGCTCTATGCCGCGGATGATGTCCTCTGGGACTTTCCGAAGGCCGAACCTCAGGACCGTGCGGGGTGGATGGCGCGGCAGGGCATCCGCCCAGAGCAGTTGCCTGCCCGTTTGGCGCTGACCGGTGACAGCATCGACGATATCCCGGGCGTGCCGGGTATTGGTGAGCGCACGGCCGTGTCGCTGCTCGGGCAGTACGAAGATGTGGAGAACATCCTCGCGGATCTTCCAGGCATCGCTGCTTCCGGGCGACGGGGCGGCGCGCGTATCGCGGCGTCGCTCGATGCCCATGCGCCGCAACTGCGCATGGCGCGCCAACTGACGCAACTTGCAGAAGATGCGCTCCCCGCGCCACCGCAGTTCCATCGCTCTGCCGTCGATCCGGGGCGGTTGGACTCACTGGGCAGGCATCTCGGCTTCGGCGAGCGTCTGCGCCACCGGCTGCATCGTCTGACAGAGGGTTCGGAATGAAAGTGGTCGTGGACGAAAACATCCCTTGCGCCGCGGAGCTGCTCGCGCCTTTGGCCGAGCTGCGCTTGCTGCCAGGCCGTGCGATCGATGCGAAGGCGGTGCGCGACGCGGATGCCTTGCTGGTGCGTTCGGTCACGCGGGTGGACGACGATCTTGTTGCGGGCAGCCGCTTGCGCTTCGTGGGTACCGCCACCGCGGGGGTCGATCATGTTGATGTTTCCGCGCTTGCCGCCCGCGGGATCCACTTCGTGTCCGCGCCCGGATCGAATGCGGAGTCGGTGGTGGACTACGTGTTCGCCGCGCTGGCGGTGGCGTTTCCCGGGGACGGAGAGCTCGAGTCACGGCGCGTGGGCGTGGTGGGTTGCGGGGAGGTGGGGTCGCGGCTGCTGCGGCGCCTTCAAGACATCGGTGTGCATTGCCGGCCTTGCGATCCCTTCCGCACGGACATCCCGGGAAATGCCCCGATAGGGGAGGCGCTGGACTGCGATGTGCTCAGCCTGCACGTGCCTCTTACGCTGGATGGCGCCCACCCCACCTTCCACCTGCTGGACGATGTGAGGCTCGGGCAGATGCGCGAGGACGCGCTGCTGATCAATACCGCGCGCGGGGCAGTGGTGGACAACGCCGCCTTGCTGGCAGTGCTGCGACAGAGGCCCCATATGCGCGCGGTGCTGGATGTCTGGGAGCCAGAGCCGGGGTACGACCCGGAACTCCTCGCGCGCTGCATGATCGGTACGCCCCATATCGCGGGTTATGCGGCTGATGGCAAACGTCGCGGTGCCTTGGCGGTCATCCGGGCGGCGCTCGACTTTTGTGCGCCCGGCAGCGCGCATATCGAGGAATCCACGGTGGCGCTGCCCGGAGCGGGAGAGCTGCCGGCGTGGGCGGCCAGTTGGCAGCAAGCGGTGCTGTCTGCCTATGACTTGCGCGCGGACGATGCCCGATTGCGTGCATCGCTGATCAGCGATCCGTCACGGCGCGCAGCGGCCTTCGACCAGTTACGCAAGGAATACCCGGAGCGGCGCGAATTCAGTGCCTGGCGTTGCGGAAAAGCGCCCCGTGCACTTGCGCAGCGGTTGGGTGCCCTGGGCTTCGCCGGCTGAGGTTGTTGCTCTACTGACTGTAGGTTTTCAGGAATCGACCGAGCCTGCCCACGGCGTCCTCGATCTGCTCGGCTCGCGGCAGGAACACCACACGCAGGTGATCAGGCTCCGGCCAGTTGAAGGCAGAGCCGTGCACCAGGAGCATTTTTTCCTGCGTGAGAAGGTCGAAAACGAGTTTCTCGTCGTCGTGGATGCGATGCACCTTCGGGTCGAGTCGCGGGAAGAGGTAGATGGCGCCGCGCGGTTTCACACAGCTCACGCCGGGAATCTGATTCAGCAGTTCCCAGGCACGGTCGCGCTGCTCCAGCAGACGACCGCCCGGGAGGATCAGGTCATTGATGCTTTGCCTGCCGCCGAGAGATGTCTGGATCGCGTGTTGCGCGGGTACGTTCGCGCACAGACGCATCGAAGCCAGTATGTCCAGACCTTCGATGAAGTCCCGCGCCTTGTGCTTCGCGCCCGAGACGATCAGCCAGCCAGAACGGAACCCCGCCAGTCGATAGGTCTTGGACAGGCCATTGAAGGTGAGGCAGAGCGGTTCTGGCGAAATGCTCGCGAGGCAGGTGTGCTGCGCGTCGTCGTAGAGGATTTTGTCGTAGATCTCGTCGGCCAGTATCACCAGTCCGTGCTCGAGCGCGATCTGCACGATGCCTTCGAGAATCTCGCGCGGGTACACGGCGCCCGTGGGGTTGTTGGGATTGATCACCAGGATGGCGCGCGTCCGGTCGGTGATCCTGGATCGTATGTCGGCGAGATCCGGGTACCAGTCCGATTGCTCGTCGCAGCGGTAGTGCACTGCGGTGCCGCCGGCAAGCGTGGTGGCTGCAGTCCACAGCGGATAATCGGGTGCGGGGATCAGGATTTCGTCGCCGTCATTGGCGAGTGCCTGCATCACCATCACGATCAGTTCGCTCACGCCGTTGCCGAGGTAGACGTCGTTCACCTCTACGCCCGTGATTTCCCGCTGCTGGGCGTACTGCATCACCGCCTTGCGCGCGGAATACAGGCCCTTGGAGTCGCAGTAGCCTTGCGAATCGGGGATGTTGTGAATGACGTCCACGAGGATTTCCTCGGGGGCATCGAAGCCGAAGGGCGTGGGGTTGCCGATGTTCAGTTTGAGGATGCGGTGGCCTTCCTCCTCCATGACCGACGCGCGCTCGTGGACAGGGCCGCGGATGTCGTAGCAGACATTGGCCAGCTTGTGGGATTTGAGATAGTCGCGCATCGGACGGGGTGTCTCCGGAGTGGCCGGTCAGTATAGTGATGGCTCGCTGGCTCCGGAACTGCGAGCCATGGCGCGTATACGGGAGTAAAGACATGAGCGGATCGGGATCGGACGAGCAGTGGCGTGAGAAGCTCTCGCCGGAGCAGTTCAACATCTGCCGTCAGAAGGGCACCGAGCGGGCCTTTACCGGCAAGTACTGGGATACCAAGACGCCTGGCACCTACCTCTGTGCCTGCTGCGGCGAGGCCCTGTTCCATTCCTCCACCAAGTACGACAGCGGCTCGGGCTGGCCGAGCTTTTACGCTCCCGTGGCGGAAGAGGGCGTAGCCACCGAGACCGACAACAGCTACGGCATGCTGCGCACCGAGGTGACATGTCGCGCGTGTGGCTCGCATCTGGGGCACGTTTTTCCGGATGGTCCGCGCCCCACCGGGCTGCGCT
>JBILEG010000447.1:0-3263 GCA_044352225.1 Pseudomonadales bacterium
GCGACCGAAGGCAAGCGGAGCGATGCCGATGGAAGGGCAGGTCTCGCGCAGGCTGCGAAGCCCCAGCAGCGTGAGGAGCCCGAAGAGCAGCAACATCCCGAACTGCGCACGCCAGTCGAACCAGTAAAGCAGCCAACTCCCGAGCACGGGCGCAAGCAGAGGCACCACGGCCATGGCGCCGGCGAGTTGCGACATGAAGCGCGCGGCCTCGGCACCCTGGAAACGATCCCGCACTATGGCCCGCGCGATCACAGGCCCGGACGAGGCTGCAAAGCCCTGCACGCAACGCGCAACCAGCAACAGCTCGATCCCTGGCGCAAGCATGCAGGCGAGCGCAGCCACGCTGTAGAGCGTGAGGCCGATCGCCGCTACCGGTTTGCGTCCGTAGTGATCCGACAGCGGCCCGAACACCAGTTGCCCCACCGCGAAGGCTGCCATGAAGACGCTGAGCGTGAGTTGCGCCTCTGCAGGGCCAACACCCAGATCCGCGGCAAGCGAGGGAATGCCGGAGAGATACAGGTCCGTGGAGACGGCAGCGCAGGCCACCAAAGCGATCAGCACCGCGCGTGCCGACCGCGAGGGGGGCTCGTGTTCCACCACTACCGACCCCATCTGTTGCTGCCCGGATGCTGCTACGCCGCGCATCCTAACGCCCCACGGGCTGAGGAATCCATGCGGCCGGGGGATTGCATCACGCCGCGCGGCGAGGCGATACTGATTTCACGTGAAACTTGTTCGGCTGCGTCTGTTCCCACACCCGGAGGCCATCGTGAAAGAGTGGATTCCTTTCGTGAAGTCCGAGGGCACGGCTAGCCGCCAGGCGCACTGCGACCTGCCGGCGGGCACCTACGAGCGGGAGATCGGCCGCGAGGGTTTCTTCGGGCCCGCGGCGCAACTCCACCACCGCAACCCGCCCACGGGTTGGCTGCGCTTCGAGGGTCCGCTGCGTCCGCGTGCCTACGACCTGAACAAGGCACGCCGCGGTGTCCCCTCTCCCTGGCAGGCTCCCGTGGTGCTGGCGAACGCCGCCTGCCAGATCCGTATCTGGCACACCTCGGGCAGCATGGACCATCTCGCGCGGAACGCCGACGGCGATCAGGTGCTCTTCGTCCACGAGGGCAGCGGCGAACTCTTCTGCGACTACGGGCATCTCTCCTTCCGCGACGGTGACTACCTGGTGCTGCCGCGCGGCACGCAGTGGCGGCTGGAATGCGCAGGTGAGGCCTCTATCCTGATGATCGAAGCCACGAACGACGCTTTCGGCCTGCCGAAGAAGGGGCTCGTAGGGCCACAGGCCATCTTCGACCCCGGCGTGCTCGACACACCCGCAGTGAACGAACAGTTCCTCTCGCAATACCACGAGCGCGAAACCGCCGTGGTGGTCAAGCGTCGCAACACCCTCACCACCATCACCTACGGGCACAACCCGCTGGATGCGATCGGCTGGCACGGGGATCTCGCGCCCGTGCGGCTTAACTGGCGTGACATCCGGCCGCTCATGTCCGCGCGCTATCACGTGCCGCCTTCGGCACACACGACGTTCCTCGCGAGCCGACTGGTCATCTGCACCTTCTGCCCGCGGCCCATCGAGTCCGATCCGGGTGCACTGAAGCTCCCCTACTTCCACTCGAACGACGACTACGACGAGTTCCTTTTCTACCACCGCGGGCAGTTCTTCAGCCGCGACAACATCCACCCCGGCATGTCGACCTGGCACCCGAGCGGCTTCCCTCACGGCCCGCATCCGAAGGCCTACGAGACCGCCATGAGCCACGCGCGCAAGGAAACCGACGAAGTGGCGGTGATGGTCGACACGCGCGATTTCCTGGATGCGGGCGAGATCGAAGCCGGCGTGGAATTCGAGGCCTATGCCGAGTCGTGGAAACGCAAAGGCTGAACACCGTCATGATGAAGACCTACAGCTATCAGCCGCTTCCGGTCGAGCCTCTCGCAGACCGCAAGAGCCGCCGCCCCGTGGTAGTGGCCGGCGCCGGCCCCGTGGGCCTCACGGTAGCGCTGGATCTGGCCGTACGCGGCATCCCGGTACTCGTGCTGGACGACAACAATACGGTGAGCGTGGGTTCGCGCGGGCTCTGTTACGCCAAGCGGCCACTGGAGATCTTCGA
The DNA here is from genome assembly GCA_044352225.1 of Pseudomonadales bacterium. Taxonomy (GTDB): domain Bacteria; phylum Pseudomonadota; class Gammaproteobacteria; order Pseudomonadales; family UBA5518; genus UBA5518. The sequence goes on from JBILEG010000447.1 coordinate 2,127, forward strand.
TCGCCTCGGCTGCGCGGAACCCATGCTGGAAAAGGGCGTGAGATGGAAGATCGGCAAGATCTTCCGCGATACAGAACTGGTCTATCAGTTCGACCTGCTGCCCGAGGCCGGGCACCGGATGCCCGCCTTCATCAATCTCCAGCAGTACCACCTCGAGGACATGCTGATCGCCCGCGCGCGGGAACTCGGCGAGCGCCTGCAGATGCACTGGAAGCACAAGGTCGTGTCGGTGGAAGACGCCGGGGGCCATCTTCGCCTCGGTGTTGAATCGCCCGATGGCGCGTTCACGCTGGAGGCTGACTGGTTGATCGCCTGCGACGGCGCTGGCAGCCCCATCCGCGAGATGCTCGGCGTGCCCTTCACCGGTCGCGCCTTCCAGGACCGCTTCCTGATCGCCGACGTGTTGATGAAAGCCCCCTTCCCCGCCGAACGCTGGTTCTGGTTCGATCCGCCGTTCCACCGCAACCAGTCGGTGCTGCTGCACCGGGAAGCGGACGACGTCTGGCGCATCGATTTCCAGCTCGGCTGGGACGCTGACCCTGCCGATGAGCGCAAGCCCGAACGCGTGCTGCCGCGCCTCAAAGCCATGCTGGGCGAAGACACGGAATTCGAGCTCGAATGGGTGTCGGTTTACCAGTTCGCCTGCCGCAGGCTGGACCGTTTCCGTCACGGGCGCGTGATCTTCGCGGGGGATTCGGCCCATCAGGTCTCGCCCTTCGGTGCGCGCGGCGCGAACACCGGGGTGCAGGACGCGGACAACCTCGGCTGGAAGCTGGCGCTGGTGCTGTCGGGGCAAGCCCCCGAGGCACTGCTGGACAGCTACGACGCCGAGCGGCTTGTCGCTGCCGACGACAACATCGGGCACTCCAGTCGCGCCACTGATTTCATCACGCCCAAGAACCCCGCGAGCCGTGCCTTCCGCGACGCGGTGCTGCGCCTTGCGCGGGATCACGCCTTCGCCCGCCCCCTGATCAACAGCGGCCGGCTCTCCACGCCCACGCCCTACCCGCACTCGCCGCTCAACACGCCGGATGCCGATGCCTTCGAGGGTCGCATGCAGCCGGGCACCAACTGCAGCGATGCGCCGGTACGTGTTGCCGGCGGGGACAGCTGGCTGCTGCACCAGCTAGGGGGGGA
>JBILEG010000450.1:0-3250 GCA_044352225.1 Pseudomonadales bacterium
GCGTCTGGAACTCGATCTGGGCGATGTCTCGCTGGTGAATATCGCGGCGCTGGATCGCGTTGACCGCTTGCAGGAAGAAGACACCGACGGAGGGCCCTTCCCACTGCTGATTCCCACGTTTTCCGCGGGCACCGAGCAGATCACGGAGGAACTCAGGTTGTCGGGCGAGCGCGGCGATGACCGCTGGCTCGCAGGGTTCTACTGGTACGAACAGACGGTCGATGGCCGCTACCTGCTCGATCTGCTGAACCTCGGGTTCCTGGCCTTTGACGCCAACTACACGCAGGACACCACTTCCTGGTCGGTCTTCGGTCAGTACGAGTACGCCTTCGCGCCGCGTTGGACGCTGGTCGCGGGGCTCCGTTACACGCAGGAAGAGCGCGAGCTCGACTACCTGAACCTCGAGACCTCGGGTTTCTTTACGGGCGAGGTCGGACTTCCTGATGACGTCGCCTTCGACTTCGACACAAATGCAGTGGGTGATCTCGCGCGGCATGACGACGACAACCTCACCGGCAGGTTGGAACTCGATTACCGCCCCTCGGACGACTGGCTCTGGTATGCCTCGGCGTCCAAGGGCATGAAGTCCGCCGGTTTCAACAATGGTTTTCTGGATGGAACCGGCGTGTTCGGCGCGAATTCGCCAGCCACCATTCCCTTCGGCGAGGAAACGCTCTACGCCTACGAGATCGGTTTCAAGGCGACCTTGCTGGACGGTGCAGCGCGGCTGAACGCATCTGCATTCACTTACGACTATCAGGATTTCCAGACCTTCCGCTTCGAACTCCTGAATCAGGCGATCTTCAACACCGATGCCCGCGTGAGCGGCGGGGAAGTCGAGTTGCAGTGGAACCCTGCCGAGGGTTGGGATCTCGCCTTCGGGCTCTCGGTGCTCGATGCCACTGCAAAGGACATCCCCGCATCCGCCTCGGGCCGGCTGCGTGATCGCGATATGGTCTCCGCACCGGGTGTGAGCCTGAACGGCATGCTCCGCCGCGAGTGGGAACTCCCGGCCGGTCGTGTAGCGGCGCTCGTCAAGGCGCGCTACCAGGGCGAGACCTGGTTCGACATCCAAAACTACCGCACCTCGCGTGAGAACGGCTTCGCGGTGGCCGATGCGCGTGTGCAATGGAGCAGCGCAGACGAGCACTGGGAAGTGGCCGGTTTCGTCGATAACCTGACGAACGAGAAGTACCTCGTCTACACCTTCGACTTCGCGGCTTTCGGCTTCAACCAGCAGGCCTGGGGAAGGCCGCGGTGGGCGGGTGCCTCTGTGAGGTATCGCTGGTGATGGCCGTGCTGCACCCGTGCTCCGTTGCGCGGCGGCGGTCGTAGGTCTTGGGACCGCTTTTCACTACAGCAACCCTGAACAGGAGCCTTCTGGTATGTCCCTGCTTCCCCCCGGCTTTCCCGACGATGTCTTCGGCGCTTTCGAGGTGCTCAAAGGCCGCGCGCCGCTGTCTGTCGAGGACCTGAAAGTGCTCGCCATGATCGAGGTGTCGGGCGAGTACCTCTACCAAGCGATTGCGCGCGCCGCGCCCGATGACGAGTGCAAGGCGCTGTTGAAGCGCAACGGTCAGGAAGAGCGCGGCCACGCGCACCGCATGCTGAAAGCCATCGCGTTGAAGGGCGGTGAGTTCGCGTTGCCGGCAGACGGCGAGATCCCGTTCGTGCGCAACACACCGCAGGAGATTCCCACCAACGCCGAGTTCCTCGAAATGCTCGCCGGCGCCGAAGACGGTGGTGACGAGATCTACGCGCGCTGGGCAGATGCCGAGCCCGATGCCGAGGTGGCGCGTCTGCTGCGGCTGAACGGCCGCGAGGAAGCGCGCCACGGCGAGCGGGTGAACGAGGTGCGCAAGCGCTTGGGCATGACGGCCTGAGCGCGCCTCGCGCGGGCGCTCAGCCGTAGAGCGCCCGCAGTTCCTCTGCCAGTATCCCCACGCCCCGCGCGAAGAGCGCTTCGTCCCCCGCGTAATTCAACCTCAGGCATTCGCGGGCGTGCGACCAGTCTTCCTCCAGCCCGAAGAAGAAATGCTCCCCCGGCAGGACCAGCACGTTCCGCGCCTTGAGACGCCGGTAGAGCTCGCGTGTGGGCACGGGCAGATCACGCAGCCACAGCCACAGGAAGATCGCGCCCTCACTCGCGTGCAGCGCCCACGGCATCTCACCCAGCGCCTCGGCGATGATCTGCTGCGCGCGCAGGGATTTGGCGCGATAACAGGGCTGCACCACCTCCCGCGAGAGCCGCAGCAACTCTCCTGAGCGGAGCAAGCGCTCGGCCACCGCGGGCCCCACCGAACCGGTCGCGAGCGAGACGATCGCATTCGTCGCGGCCAGCGCATCGATCACGTCTTCGTGCGCGATCACAATGCCCGTGCGCAGCGCCGGCAGACCGATCTTCGAAAGGCTCATGCAGAGGATGATGTCCTCGTTCCAGATCGGGGTGGCCTCAGCGAAGAGGATCCCGGGGAAGGGCAGTCCATAGGCGTTGTCGAGAATGAGTGGCACGCCGGCCTCGCGCGCCATCGCCGCGAGGTGCAGCACCTCTGCGTCCGTCACCACGTTGCCCGAGGGAGTGGTGGGGCGTGACACCAGTAAGGCGCCGGTGCTCTCATCCGTGCGCAGCGCATTGAAATCCACGCGGTACTTGAAGCTGTGCGCGCCGAGCATCTCGATGGTGGGCCGCTGCGAGCGGAAGCAGTCCGGGTCCAGCCCCTGGTCTGCGTAGCCCACGTACTCGGGCGCGAGCGGCAGCAGGATGTGCTTGCGCGAACTGTCCGGGAACGCGCCCGAGAACATGTTCACGAGGTAGAACACCGCGAGTTGACTGCCGTTCACCAGCCCCACGTTGCGACGGCTGATGGGCCAGCCGTAGTCGTTGGCAAAACGCTCTGCGAGTGCGTCCCTGAAGCCCTCCGGCCCGATGTGCGAGTCGTAGGCGCCTACCAGGCGGCGGAAGCCGGGATCCTCGAGCGTTGCGCGCGTGGCCTCGGCCCAGGCCTGGCTCAGTTCGGGAATGATCGCGGGGTTGCCGCCGCCCAGCATGCAGAGCGGCTGCGAGGGATCAGAGGGCGGTGACGAGATGTCGCTCATCAGTTCGCTGATGCCGGTGTGGCCGGCGTAGCGTTCGCCGAAGGAGGAGAGGGTGAAGCGGGTCATGGCAGGCGTCGTGTGGCGTGATGCGTCAAGGATGACGCATCGGGTGCCGTGAAGGCCATTGTCCGCCGGAGACCGTGTTGGAGGGGAT
>JBILEG010000068.1:0-11461 GCA_044352225.1 Pseudomonadales bacterium
CGACATCGGCGCTGTCGGGGGCACGGCCCCCGGGGAATCGGTAGGCGCGGGCCATGCCCGCGACATCGGCACTGTCGGGGCCACGGCCACCTCCTACGGAATCGGTAGGAGCGGGCCATGCCCGCGACAACAGCGCCCGATCAGAACCGCGCGTGTTTCCGGTAGCGTTCCTCCTGCGTACGGCCCGGAAAGAACGCAGGATCCAGATCCTCCACCGCCGCCTCCAGCTTCTTCAGCCGCTCCTCGATAGACGGATGGGTGCGGGTGAAGCTGGCAAGCGAGGCATCGTCCTTGCCGTGCGCGCCCAGCTTCTGCAGCACCAGCATGAGCCCGTAAGGGTCATACCCGCGTTGCCCGGCCAGCTCCACGCCGCGGCGGTCCGCATCGAGTTCGTCGCCACGGCTCAAGCCCCGTTCATAGAGCTGCCCGATGGTGCCGCGCAGCTTTTCGAGCTCCGGGTTCACGGTGACGGTGGATGCACCTTCGGCGGCCGCGGTGTCCTGCGCTATGCCGGCGAGTTCCGCGAGCTGCCCGCGACGACTGGCCGCCTGTATGGCCTTCAGGTGGTGGCGCTGCACCACGTGTTCGATCTCGTGGGCCAGCACGCCCGCGAGTTCCGCCTCCGAGCCCACGTCCGCCAGCATCCCCGTTGTGACGAAGACGTAGCCGTCCGGCGCGGCCCAGGCATTAGCGCTGGCGTCGTCGATGACGGCGAAGCGCCAGTCGACGTCCGTGCGGCCACTGCCAGCGGCGAGATAGCGCCCGAGTTGGTTAACGTAGCGCTGCAGCCCCGGCAGAGGTGCGAGCGGTGCCCTGGAGAGGATCTCGCGGGCGGCCTCCTCGCCGAGGAGCTTTTCCTGTGCGGCAGGGTCGGCGGCAACGGGCTTGGCGGTATCGGCGATGCGCTGCGCGGTGCTGAGGATGCCCCCGAGATCAATGGCGCAGACCTCAGGCGCCACGCCTGCCAGCGCAAGCACAAGCACAGAGCCAAAGCGCTTTTTCATGGCGTCGGTGCCTCCACGGCCGGGGCATCAAGCCCTTTCTCGAAATCGTCCATCTCGGCATCCGAGGGCTTGAAGGTCTCGACTTGCTCTAGCGAGCCCTGCCCCTCGGCCTTCGCGGGATCCACCAGATGCTTGCCAGAGAGCTTGCCGGAGGCACCACCCCGCACGGCGGTGGAATCCGCGGCACTGCCCGTGACCATGCTGCCGATGGCGCCCGCAGCAGCACCACTCGCGCCACCGCTCTCGGCGCCGCTCAAGGCCGCACCCGCCGCATCGCCCGAGCCGGCATCGCCCGGATCGGCGCTGCGCGGCGCGAGCCGCACCGACAACAGCCGCACCCAGCCTTCCTGCCCCGAGGCCGCGCGCACCCGGTACCAGCCGCCCTTGCGCTCCAGCACGCTGAGCGTGGTGCCGGTGGCGAGCTTGTCGCCCTCCTTTGCGCCAGGAGCCGGGGACTCGGCCAGCGCCGAAGCGCGCGCGAGCACCGCGTCCTCGGCCAGCGCAGCCCCGGATGCGAGCGCAAGCCCGAACAACAGTGCGGCAAATGAACTATGTCCCGTGATCCGCATCGTCTTTTCCTCCCACAGGTTCGAAAAGCTCCACTTGCTGTTCCCGCCCTTTCACCGCAGCCGAGCCGTGCGGGCGGAAGCTGTAATGCGCGGCAGCACCGGCACGCGTGGCCTCGGACACGAGGATGGTAGCGCGGCCCTTGGTGAGCCCTTCGATGCGGCTCGCCAGATTCACGGTATCGCCAATCGCGGTGAAATCGTAGCGCTGTTCGCAGCCCACCATGCCCACCACCGCAGGCCCCGTGTGGATGCCGATGCCGATGCCGAAATCCTCGAAGGCGTAATCCTGCCGGAAGCGCTCCATCTCCTGCTGCATCTCGAGGGCGCAGGCGATGGCGGCGCGGTGCTGCGCGGCGTTCGGCTCGGGCGCTCCCCAGAAAGCCATCACGGCATCCCCGATGAATTTGTCCAGCGTACCGCCGTGGCGAAAGATCACCTGCACCTGTCGCCCGAAATAATCATCGAGCAGCCGCACCACTTCGACGGCGCTGCGCGTCTCGGAGAGTCGCGTGAAACCCCGGATATCCGAGAAGAGCACGGTGAGCTCGCAGCTGCGGGGCGCGAGCAGTTCAGCGGCGTTGCGATCATCGAGCAACCGGCGCACCACCGCCGGATCCATGAAGCGCTCGAAGGTGCGCACCGTGTGCGCCAGCTCCGCCTGCCGCGCGCGGTACTGCCGCAAGGCAAGCAGGCCAAGAAAAACTGCCACCGCCAGTGCGGGAAGGGGCCAAGGCGTGATCACGCCCGGCTGCAGCGCGAGCACGGCAGAGGCCACTCCCGCAGCCAGCATGGCGCCTGCGCCGATCGCAAAGGCTGCGTTGATGCGACCACGTCGTGCGGCCTCGGCAGAGCCGGCGAGCACGATCCCCAGCACAGCCCATACGAGCAGGAAAGGCGGGCGTTGCAGGCCACGACCGTGGAGCAGGTTGTCGATCACGGCGCCGATCATCATGACGCCGGGATAATCCGCACCGATGGGCGTGGGCTTCAGATCGCGCAGGCCGCTCGCGCTGGTGCCGACCAGCACGATGCGACCGGCGAAGAAATTCCCGGGCAGGCGGCGGTTGCCCAGCACGAAATCGTCGTAGATGTCGGCGTAGGAGAAACGCGCATAGGGCGCGACGCCGCCCGCAGGCCAGTCGATCAGCAGGCTGTCTGCATCCGGCAGTGCCGCACCCAGATCACGCGCCACACGCGCCGGCAGAGAGGGCCAACGCCAACCCCGGATATCGCGGTAGATGTCGTAGGAGCGCCCGATACCATCGGCATCGGCGGCATAGTTCACGGGCCCGGTGCGCCACGCGGCGGCCGGCACGGCGAGCGGCAGCTGCAGCCAGCTGCGTGCGTCCGCGCGCGCAGCGGGGCCCTGTTCCAGACCGGACTGTGGCGGGTAGCTCGCGAGCAGCGGCGGCGAGACACCCTCGGCACTGCCCAGTTCCAGAGATGCGAGATAGGCGATGCTGCTGCCGGAGAGCACCTCGCCGAACCAGCGGTCGTCATCCGGGCGCAGCGTGTCGGGATCGGCGAAAAAGACGTCGAAGACCACGGCGCGCGGCTTCTGCGCGAGCAAGGCCTCGAGCAGGCCCGCGTGCACGGAGCGCGGCCACGGCCATTTGCCCGCGACAGGGATCATGGCTTGCAGGCTGGCCTGGTCGATATCAAGCAGCACGATCGAGGTGTCGGCGGGCGTGCCGGCGGCGCGCCAGCGGATCAGCTGATCGCCCCAGGCGCTGTCCATGCGCTGCGCCACGGGCGCGGCGGCAAGCAGCAGATACCCGAACCAGCAGCCCAGCGCCACCAGCCAGTACCAGCGGCCATCCTTGCCCACGGACGCGAATGACACCAAGGGCTCTCCACTGCGGGGCTTCGGGCCGGATTATGCCCTGCTTCGGATACACTCGCAGCCGCTCATCCTGCGGAGAGACACCATGCAATGGCATACTTCATGCGCACTGACGCTGGCCAGCGCCCTGCTGCTGGCCGCCTGCGGCGAGAAAGACGGGGACCACGTCGTGGCGCCCGCTGCCACACCGGCGCCTGCCGTGAGCACCACGCCGGCCGCACCGCCACGCGTGCTGCTGTTCGGCGATCTGCACATCCACACCAGCCTCTCTGCAGACGCGTTCAGCACGGGCGTGCGCGCGCTGCCCGATGACGCCTACCGCTACGCCAAGGGCGAGGAGATCCAGCACGGCGCGGGCTATCCGACCCGCCTGAAGCGTGCGCTCGATTTCGCGGCTGTCACCGATCATGCAGAGTATCTGGGTTCCATGCGCGAGTTCCTGAACCCGCAGAGCGAGCTCTCAAAACTTCCCCTCGCAACGCTCTTCGCCAGCTCCGATCCCGCGGACGCCTTCAAGGCGCTGATGGCAATCGCAGCGGATGCCTCTGAAGACGGCAAACTCGAGAAAATGCTCGACCTCCCCGAGGTGGGCAGCGCCGCATGGAAACAGGTGATCGATGCCGCCGAGCGGCACAACGAACCGGGGCGTTTCAGCACGCTGATCGGCTACGAATGGACCAGCACGCCGGACGAAATCAACCTGCACCGCAACGTGATCTTTCGCACCTCGGCCGTACCGCCCCTGCCCTTCTCGCGGCTCGATTCCGAAAAACCCGAAGACCTCTGGGCCTTCCTCGACGCACAGCGCGCCAAAGGCATCGAGGGCATGGCGATCCCCCACAACTCCAACGCGAGCGACGGGCGCATGTTCGCGCGCACCACCTCCGACGGCGCACCCGTGGACGCAGCCTGGGCCCGCACGCGACTGCTGAACGAGCCCGTGGTCGAGATGGTGCAGATCAAGGGCCAGTCGGAAGCGCATCCGCTGCTTTCGGCCGAGGACGAGTTCGCGGACTTCGAACTCTGGAACGCGCGCATGTCGGGCAAGGCGATGCCCCCGCCCTCGCAGCCCGCCGGCAGCTATGTACGCGACGCGCTGAAGACCGGGCTCGCAATCGGCGCAGAGACGGGCGTGAACCCCTACCGCTTCGCGATGATCGGCTCCTCGGATTCGCACAACGCGAGTTCGCCGGTGGAGGAAGACAACTACCACGGCAAGCTCGCGCGTCTGGACGGCACGCCGAAGCAACGCCTCGAACGCCTCGCGAAAAACGCAGCCGCGGTCGCCGCGGGCGTGGGCACGGCCTACAGCGCGGCAGGGCTTGCCGCCGTGTGGGCCGAAGAGAACCGCCGCGAATCCATCTACGACGCGCTACGCCGGCGCGAGACCTACGCCACCTCCGGCCCGCGGATCGCGCTGCGTGTCTTCGCAGGCTGGGAGTTCCCGCCCTCGCTCACCGAGGAAACGGACTTCGTCGACCGTGGCTATGCGGGCGGCGTGCCGATGGGCGGCGACCTGCCGGCAGCGCCTGCAGGCGCCAAGGCTCCACGTATTGCGATCGCTGCGAGCCGCGATCCGCAGGGCGCGAACCTCGACCGCGTGCAGGTGGTCAAGGGCTGGCTCGATGCCGCCGGCAACACGCACGAGTCCATCCACGACGTCGCATGGTCCGCCGGGCGCGAGCCCGACGCCGCGGGCAAGCTGCCGCCGGTGGGCAACACCGTGGACGTGGCGAAGGCAAGCTACGGCAACGACATCGGCGCCGCGGAATTGCACGCGGTATGGGAAGACCCGGATTTCGACCCGGCACAGGCCGCGTTCTGGTACGTGCGTGTGCTGGAAATTCCCACGCCGCGCTGGTCCACCTATGACGCGAAAACGGTAGGCGTACCGGCACCGGCGCCCACCAGCGTCCAGGAGCGCGCCTGGTCCTCTCCCATCTGGTATCAACCGCCCGCACCATGAACACGAGCCTGCGTTTCGACAACCGCTTCGTCAGCGAACTTCCGGGCGATCCGGAAGAGAGCCCGCGCCTGCGACAGGTGCGCGGTGCGCTGTGGTCGCGCGTGCTGCCCACGCCGGTGGCGGCGCCGCGCGTGCTCGCGTGGTCGCCGGAATGCGCGGCGCTGCTGGGACTCGGCGAGGAAGACGTGCAGGCCCCGTGGTTCGCCGAGGTGTTCGGTGGCAACCGCCAGATGCCGGGCATGGAGCCTTATGCGGCGAATTACGGCGGTCACCAGTTCGGCAACTGGGCGGGGCAGCTGGGGGATGGCCGCGCCATCCTGCTGGGCGAGACCGTCAACGCGCAGGGTGAACGCTGGGAACTGCAGCTGAAGGGCGCGGGCCCCACGCCCTATTCGCGCGGAGCGGACGGCCGTGCGGTGCTGCGCTCGTCACTCCGGGAATTCCTCTGCAGCGAGGCCATGCACCACTTGGGCGTGCCCACCACACGCGCGCTCTCGCTGGTCGCCACGGGTGACGGCGTGATGCGCGACATGTTCTATGACGGCCGCCCGCGCGAGGAGCCCGGCGCCATCGTCTGCCGCGTCGCGCCCTCGTTCATCCGCTTCGGCAATTTCGAGCTGCCCGCCGCACGCGGCGAGGTGGAACTGCTGCAGAAACTGGTCGACTTCACGATCGCGCGGGATTTCCCGCATCTGGCCGCACAGCCGGAAACAGAGCGCCGCATCACGTGGTTCCGCGAGGTCTGCGAGCGCACGGCAACGATGGTGGCGCACTGGATGCGCGTGGGCTTCGTGCACGGCGTGATGAACACCGACAACCTCTCCATCCTCGGGCTCACCATCGACTACGGCCCCTACGGCTGGATCGACAATCTCGACCCGGACTGGACCCCCAACACCACCGACGCGGGCGGTCGCCGCTACCGCTTCGGGCACCAGGCGCGCATCGCGCACTGGAACCTCGCGCAACTGGCCAACGCATTGGTGCCCGTGATGCAGGACACCGGCCCGCTGGAAGAAGGCCTGCAGCACTACGTGCAGACATTCCTCGGCGCCGAGCGCGCGCACAACGCGGCCAAGCTCGGCCTGCGCGGGGCGCTGGCGCAAGAAGACACGCTGATGCGCGATCTCTTCTCGCTGCTGCACGCAGCAGAGACGGACATGACGATCTTCTTCCGCGCGCTCGCGCGGCTGGACCCGAACATGCCCTCGCTCGTGCTGTTCGACGCAGCGTTCTACGACCCGGCCAAACGTGACGCCCAGGCTCCCTTGTTCGAGCAGTGGCTCGAACGCTACGCCGCGCGCGTGCGCGAAGAGGCGCTGGATCCCGCGGGGCGGGTGCGCAGCATGAACGCCACCAACCCCTTCTATGTGCCGCGGAATTACCTCGCGCAGCAGGCGATCGACAGCGCCGAAGCCGGAGACATGGCACCGCTGCACGCGCTTCTCGAGGTGTTGAAGCATCCCTACACAGAACAGCCCGGCCGCGAGGCCTTCGCCGCGCGCCGCCCGGACTGGGCCCGCAACCGCGCCGGCTGCTCGATGCTCTCCTGCAGTTCCTGAGGCCCGCATGCCGCGCGTTCCCTCGCTGCTGCTGAACCTCGCGCACACGCTGGATCATCTGTTCCTGCTGATCTTCGCCACCGCCGTCGCGGCCATCGCGCAGGACTTCGGCGTGGCGCGCTGGGAAGACCTGATGCCCTGCGCCACCGGTGCCTTCGTGATGTTCGGCCTGGGCTCGGTGCCGGCGGGGCGTCTGGGCGATCTCTGGGGACGCCGGCGCATGATGCTGGTGTTCTTCTTCGGCATCGGGTTGTCCTCCTGCGCAGTGGCGCTCACGCAGAGCCCGCTGCAGATCGCGGTGGCGCTCGGCGTGCTGGGCGCGTTTTCGGCCATTTACCATCCGGTCGGCATTCCCATGCTGGTGCGCGGCGCGGCACGCCCGGGTGCGGTGATCGGCGTGAACGGTCTTGCGGGAAATCTGGGCATCGCACTCGCCGCACTGTCCACGGGCCTGCTGGTGGAACACGCCGGCTGGCGTGCGGCCTTCGTGGTGCCAGGGATCGTCGCCATCGCAGCGGGCGTGCTCTTCGCGCTCACCGCACCCCCGGAAACATCGGCACCGGCATTTCGCCCGGGAGGTACCGGTCTGCGCCTGCCGCCCGCCCTCGCGCGCCGTACCTTCGGCGTGATGGTGGCCAGCGCCTCGCTCGGCAGCCTGCTCTTCAACGTCACCACGAACGGCAACACCCAACTGCTCACCGAGCGGCTGCAGGGCATCGTGCGCGACCCCGGCACGCTCGGCCTCGTGCTGGCTGCGGTGTACGCGGTCGCGGCCTGCACACAGGTCGTGGTGGGACGGCTGATCGACCGCGTGCCGATGAAACCGCTGTTCCTCGCCATCGTCAGCGCGCAAGTCCTGGTGTTCTTCCTGGCGGCACAGGCGAGCGGCTGGCTCTGGGTCCTCGCCGTCACCGCCTGCATGATCTCGATCTTCGGCGCCATTCCCTTCAACGACGCGATGGTGGTGCGCTATATCGATGACTCGATGCGCTCGCGCGTGAGCGGCATGCGGCTCGCCATTTCCTTCAGCGTGGGCTCGGCTGCGGTGTGGGCGCTGGGACCGGTGGTGAAGACCCACGGCTTCGACCAGTTGCAGCTCTCGCTGGCGGGCGTGGCGCTGCTCACCGTGCTGATCGTGAGCTGGCTGCCGGGAGAAAGAGAACTGGCGGCGGCCCGCGCCTGAAGAACGGCCTCCGGCTGCGCCCGGAACCCCGGATCACGCTGCGCGAACGCTCTCCAGCAGTTGCCGGGTCAGTGTCCGCGCGGTGGCAAAATCGAAAATATCCACGGCGGCGCTCAGGCAAGCCAGTGCTTCTTTCCCCACGGCGCGGCGAAGCGGCTCTGCATTGGCGCGCAACACGCCGGCGGCGCGCATATCGTCAACCGCGAGCAAGCCATCGAGGTCCCCGAGGATAGCCCGCGCTTCGGCGCGCACATCGGGAGACACAGGCTCGATCGGCATGGTCAATACCAGTCCGGGTGACTTCGCAGAAGCGGGAAGCGGCATACCGGTGTCCGCAGGCCGCGCGAGGTGCGCCGTGAACCAGAACCGGCTGCCTGCGCCGGGTGCACTGTCGACGCCGGTTTCGCCGCCGAACAGGGAGGCGAGACTCCGCACGGAAGAGAGGCCGAGCCCGACACCTCCGTGCCGGCGAGTGAGGGAGGCATCGCCCTGCTCGAAGGCCTCGAAGATGCGATCACTCGCGCCGGGATCGATGCCCGGACCGGTATCACTCACGGTACAGCGCAGCACAACTCCTTCCGGGTCGTCGCCCTGCAGGCCGAACTCCAGCACGACCGAACCCCTCTCGCTGAACTTCACTGCATTGCCAAGATAGACCTCGATCAACCGCGAGATCCGCATCGCATCGCCCATCAGCACCGCGGGCAGTTCGGGGCTCACGCGAGCGGAGAGGTCCAGCCCTTTGGCGGTAGCCTGCGCTGAAAACCGCGAGATCATGTCCCGCGCCAAGCTGGCTGGCGAGAAGGGCTTGCTCTCGAGCGTCACGCTGCCCGCCGAAAGGCTCGCGAGGTCGAGTACATCGTCCACCATCCGGTTCAATGACCTGGCCGCGTCGCGGATGCGGCAGAGCCACGTACCCTGGTGAGGCGTGATGTCGTCGGCCAGGAGCAGTTCGGCACCGCCCAGGATGTGGTTCAGCGGCGTGCGGAATTCGTGACTCACGTTGCGCATGAAGGCATCGCGTGCCCGGATGGCCGTCTCGGCTTCCCGGGCCCTGCGGCCAAGCTCCACGTTGAGGGCCTCGATCTCGCGTTTGCTCCGGTCCAGCGCCGCGACATGATCGCGGAGGCGCTGTTCGGACTCGCGCCGTGCCGTGATGTCCTGTGCCACACCCTCGAACCGTTCAAGGCTGCCATCGGGCTGATAGAACACGCGTGCGAGGCTGTTCACCCAGTGCTCGGAGCCATCCGGCCATATGACCCGGTACTCCTGGTCGAAGTCACCGCCACCGCTGATGGCCCGCGCCACCCCGGCCTGGACGCGGTCGCGATCATCCGGGTGTATCGCGCCGATGAACCGCGCATAGTCGACCTCTTCGGATGCGGGAAAAGCGAAGAGCGCCTTGCAGGCATCCGACCACACGAGCCGCCCCTCATCCGGGTACCAGCTCCAGGGCCCGAGCCGTGCCGCGTCGATGGCAACCTCGAGGTTCTCGGAGAGCTGCGCGTGTTTTTTCTCCACGGCAAGCCGCAGCCGTCGCTCGTAAAGCTCCAGCCGGGTGACGTCGTTGATCAGCCAGATCCCGTCCGGCGATCGACCCGCAGGCGAAGGCAGCACGGTGATGCGCAGGGACATCCCGGGCTCGCGCAAGTGGACCGTGAACTCGCGCGGGGGTGCGCCCGAATGCCGCGCAGCGGACAATCCCTCCCGCAGGTTCATGGGCTCTTCGGAGCGTTCGATAAGGCGGGTGAGCGCAGCCGCGAGTTCAGGCTCGGCGATCTCGCCGATGGGCACGCCCAGCAGCAAGGCTGCGGCCTCGTTCACCAGTCCGGGATGTTGCGCCTCCGGCAACCGGATCACACCCTGCGGCATGGCAAGGAAGAGGCCCTCCATCTGGAGCCTGACCTGGTCGCGCTCCTGGCTGAGCGCGCATTCGTGGTCCAGCACCGCCCACTGCTCAAGCAGTGCTTGCGCCGTCCGGCTCGCGTCCGGTGGAGGTGTGCGACCCGATTCCCACAGCGACACCAGCCCCCGCGTGGTGCCGCTGGCGCGCAGCACGGCACCCGGCGCCACGTTGCGCGACAGACGCAGTTCCTCCGGCAGGAGTGTCGCAGCGGCCTCGCCTGAGGCAAGCACGATGGCGGGCTCGTCCGCAGCGGGCGCGGCGAAGGCGGCAGTGAGCCAGCCCTCGGGAGTGCACAGCACAGGCAGCGCAGCGCCGGATGCGTCCACACGCCAGAGGCACAGAGCGTCTGCACCGAGCGCAGTGCGCGCGCTGGACAAGAGGTTGATCATGCGGCTGTCCGAGGGGTGCAGCGTCGCGGGCGTGCGTAGCATTGCGCCTCCATGCGTTCGACGCGAGCCTAGCACGGCAAGGATGGCCCGAGAGGTACGCGCAAGCCCTCAGGAACAATCAACGAGGCAGGTCCACGCCCCACTGCTGCGCGCACCGGACCAAGGCCGCGTGGACTACAGGAGGCATAGCAAGCCCGCTGTCTAGCGCCTCTCGCTTCAACGCCAACGCACGCTGCCCCGGCACCCGCGGCGCCTCATTCACCGTGCGCGGTGCGAGCCCCTGGTAAAGCTCCACGACACGTGAGGCCTGACGACGCACCAGATCCTCACCGCCGAAGGCCTCCGGATCGTGCACGGCGAGGTACACGGAATTGGCATCGTCATCGCCCGTGCGGTCCAACCGGCCCCAGCCGCCCAGGCATGCGGCGAACATCTCGCTCCACACCAGCAGCCCCGAGCCCTTGTGGCCGTGGTCTGCGCCACCCACGGGCAGCAGCATGCCGCGCGCGAGGGCTGCCGGGTCGTCGCTGGGGTGGCCGTGCTCATCCAGCAGCCACTCGCCGCCCAGGCGTCGTCCCTCGGCCTCCGCGACACGCACCTTGCCTGCGGCCGTGACCGCAAGACTCATGTCGAGCAACAGCGGATCACCGGCCGTGGGAAAAGAAAACCCGAAAGGGTTGGTGGAGAAGAGCGGCTCGCGCGCGCCTTCCACGGTAACCAAGCTCTCTTCAGGCGTAGCCACCATCGAAAAGGCGGCGAAGCCTGCCTCGGCAATGCGCAGCAGATACGGGGCGAGCGCGCCGATGTGCTGACATTTGCGAAGCGTGAGCACCGCCACGCCGTGCTCGCGAGCGCGCTGCACACCCTGCTCACAGGCCCAGCGCATGGCAAGCGGGCCGGCCAGATACGCGGCATCCGCATTCAGCACAGCGCCGCGACCGGAGAGCACGGCGGGCTCGCCGCTCACCCGCGTCATGCCCTCGCGAATCCAGCGGAGGTTGAGCGGCAGCAGCGCGAAGCCGTGGGTGTGGAAGCCGAG
>JBILEG010000452.1:0-3240 GCA_044352225.1 Pseudomonadales bacterium
GCCGAGTGCCACGTGATCGAGCGCCACAAAGCCGAGTTCCCGGGGCGTGCCCCAGCGCAGCACTTCGAGGTTCTGCTCCTCGCCCTCGCCCTCGGGCACTTCCGGTGCGGGCGGGTTGGGAATGGCCGACAGAAAGGCGTTCAGCGCCGCGTGAAGCGCGTCGTTCTCCTGCGCCAAGGCATCGAGCCGGGCATTGATGTCCGCGATCTCGCGCCCGGCCTGCGCCTTGGCCTCCTCTACCGGAAAACCCTCACGCACGAGATCTCCGATGCGACGCGAGGCCCGGTTGCGCGCGGCCTGCAGTTCCTGGGTCTCCACGTCGAGGCGCTTGCGCGCATCTTCGAGTTCGCGATAACGCGACACGTCCAGCACGAAGCGCTTGCGCGCAAGCTCCTTCGCACAGCCCTCGGTGTCACCGCGCAACCACTTGACATCGATCATCTGCTTCGTCTCCTCAGCCGCTCACCGCCATGCGCGCGAGCCAGATTCCACACCAGGCCCCGCCCACACAGAGCAGGACGCTGCCAACCACATATGCCAGCGCATGCAGCGCACGGCCGCTCTCGAACAGTGTCACGGTCTCGAGGGAAAAGGTCGAGAAGGTCGTGAAGGCCCCGAGAAAACCCACCATCGCCACGCTTCGCCAGTCGGGATGCAGTATCCCGCGCTCCGCAATCAGCACGTAGAGCACCCCGATGGCGAAAGAGCCGCCCGCGTTGATGCCCAACGTCGCAATGGGAAAGCGTGTGCCCCAGGCGGCGTGCACTGCATTGGCTAGCACGAAGCGCGCAACCGCACCGAGCGCGCCGCCCCCGGCAACGAAAAGCAGTTGGCGCATCAAGGGCGCCTCCGAGCCGGATAACGTTGCACCGGGCTCGCGGCATCGCGATCGCGCAGGCTGCGCAGCTTCTCGGCGATCTGCTTCTCCAGCCCGCGTTCCACGGGGTTGTAAAAGCGGCGATCGGCCAACTCGGGCGGGAAGTAGTTCTCGCCTGCGGCATGTGCGTCGGGCTCATCATGGGCGTAACGGTATTCCGCACCATGCCCCATCGATTTCATGAGCGAGGTGGGAGCATTTCGGAGATGCATCGGCACCTCGACGCTGCCACCCGCCTCTACCTCCGCCCGCGCGGCTTTCCACGCCACGTACACAGCGTTGCTCTTCGCTGCGCAGGCGAGATAGGCCACGGCTTGCGCAATGGCGAGTTCGCCCTCGGGGCTGCCGAGACGCTCCTGCGTGTCCCACGCGTCCAGCGCGATCGAAAGGCCACGCGGATCCGCATTGCCGATGTCCTCGGTCGCCATGCGTACCACGCGCCGTGCGACATACAGCGGATCACAACCGCCGTCGAGCATCCGGGCGAGCCAGTACAACGCGGCATCCGGCGAACTGCCCCGCACGGCCTTGTGCAGCGCGCTGATCTGGTCGTGAAAAACGTCTCCGCCCTTGTCGAAACGGCGCGCGTCGCCCCCGAAAAGTTCCGTCAGCACGCTCTCGTCGATGCTGCCGTGGTGAGCAAGGTCCGCGGCTACCTCGAGCAGGTTGAGGGATCGGCGCGCGTCACCATCCGCCGCGCGTGCAAGGCGGGCGAGGGAGTCGTCGTCTATGCGGAGTTCGGTTCCGCCAAAGGCAACATCGGACGTGAGCGCCCGCTTCAGCACACGAACGATGGCGGCTTCATCCAGCGCGCGGAGCTTGTAGACCCGGGCACGTGACAGCAATGCGCTGTTCAGCTCGAACGAAGGGTTTTCCGTGGTCGCTCCCACGAACACTACTGTGCCGTCCTCTACAAAAGGCAAAAAAGCGTCCTGCTGGGCCTTGTTGAAACGGTGCACTTCATCCACGAACAGGATGCAGCGCCGAGCGCTCTGCGCTCGCTCAGCCTGTGCTGCGTCTACCGCAGCACGGATGTCTTTAACGCCGCCAAGAACCGCGGATATCGCCTGGAAATGCGCATCCGTGGTCTCTGCGAGCATGCGCGCCAGCGAGGTCTTGCCCACGCCGGGCGGCCCCCACAGGATCATCGAGTGCAGGCTGCCGCTTCGAACCGCGCGACCCAGCGGCGTGTCGGGCCCGAGGATGTGCTCCTGCCCGATGAACTCCTCGATGCGCCGCGGGCGCATGCGCGCCGCGAGCGGCGTGTGCGCCAGAGCGCCGCCGGTCTCACTCATCACGGATTTCGTCCACACCCTCCGGGGTGCGGAACACGAAGAGCGACGTGTCCGGTGCCGCCAGGGGTTTCACGGCAGAGAATGACACCTCAGTGCGCTGCGCCAGCCCGTCGGTGATTTCAAGCCGCTCCAGCGCGCCCGCGCGAAACTGCAGCGCGAGTCGCGAGAAAGGGCTCCCTTCCGAGCGGGGTTGGAGTTCGAAACGCTCGCCCCCTGCGTCGTCGCGTGAGGCGGCGATGTTGTAGAGCTTGTCGACGGCCTCCACCTCTCCGGCAAGCAGCATGGAGGGAACCTGATCGGCACGTTTGTCGAGGGGACGAATCACGACCTGCGCGAGATCGGGGTCGTACTGCCAGACGGTGGTGCCATCTGACACCACGAGTTGCTCGAACGGCGGGGCCGTCTCCCAACGGAACCGCCCGGGATGGGCCAGCACGACCCTGCCAGCGGATTCCTGTATCAGGGCGCCCTTTTCGTCTTTCAGTTGCTGGTGGAAGCTCGCCTCGATGCTACGCATGCCCGCGAGTAGCTCGCCCAAGCGCGCGACAGAGGGCGCATCCGCGAAAGCGGCATACGCCGAGAGGCAAAGCGCTGCAAGAAGGAATACACGCGGCACGGCAGAAGCACCTGTGGTGGGCCCTCAGCCCGACGGCGGGGGCGGTGCCAGGACCTCACGGCCGCCGTTGCTGTTCATCGCGCTGACGACACCGGCGGCCTCCATGGCCTCGATCATCCGGGCGGCGCGATTGTAGCCGATGCGCAGTTTGCGCTGCACGGACGAGATCGAGGCCTTACGGCTCTCGGTCACGAAACGCACGGCTTCGTCATAGAGACCGTCGCCCTCCGGGTCGTCCTCGGAGGCACTCTCACCGGGAAGCAGTGCGGAGGGAGAACTGCTGCCCTCCTCGAGGATGCCGGGCAGGTAATTCGGCCCGCCGCTCTGCTGGCGCAGTTCGGCGACCACACGATGCACTTCAGCATCCGAGACGAAGGCACCATGGACTCGGATGGGGACGCCGCTGCCCGGGGGCAGGTAGAGCATGTCACCATGCCCAAGCAACTGTTCCG
>JBILEG010000069.1:0-11422 GCA_044352225.1 Pseudomonadales bacterium
TCCACACCGAGCAACTCGAGTATCGCGAGGAGCGGCAGTTCTGCGGCCACTTCTTCGACGAACTCGCATTCTCCGCGTGGCAGCACCGCGTCGATGATCCGCCGCGCGTGCTGGCGGAAGACGGCTTCGTGAGCGTCTACCGCCGCGGGCGTGAAGGCCGCACGCATGATCCGGCGCACCTTCTGGTGGAGCGGCGGGTCCATGCCGATGATCGTCTTGCGGTGTATGGCCTCGACCTGCTCCTGCGGATACTCTGCGGGAAAGGGGGAGCGCTCGGCGGAGGAAAACAGTGCCGGGTGCTTGGAGACGAAATCGAGCTCCTGCTGTCCTGTGATCGCCCAGTAGGGAACGCCCGTCAAAGGGTCATCCTGTTGCACCACCGGCCCGAGTTCGCGGTAACGGCGCAGCTCTGCATACGGCATCCCCTCCGCGTAGGTGTCGGGGTCGATCAGGTTCGCGAGAGGACAGCCGCCCATGCCGTTAAATCCCATGGTCTGTGTGGAGTGGCGCGAGCTTAGCCACAGCCGAGGACATGCGTCCATACGCGGCGGAGTTCCAGATAGCTGTTGTCTGCTGGCGCATCGCGGCAGAGAATAGGGAGAATTCAGCAGTACGGCCGTGATGCAGCACAAGCTACTTCACTCCCAGCGGCTCTTTGCCACCTTCAAGCTCCTGGTGTTCATGGCGCTGCTCGTGAACCTCTGGTTGTTCGCGCACGAGGACGCACGCACCGCGACGGTCAGGTTACCCGAGGGCGTGGACGGCCTGAGGGCGTTCATCGAGATCTATGCCCAGAGCATCGACTCTGCGGCGTGGCTGCTCCTCTTGTTCCTTTTCGAGCTCGAAACCTCCTATCTCCCCGACGCATACCTTCGCCGTCGGCGCATAAAGTGGAGCCTGCACGGTTTGCGAGGACTGGGCGCCCTGGTCGTTCTCAACTCCGTCATCGGATACACCGAGAAGTACGAGACCTACCTGGCAGCATCTGTCTTGCAGCAGCATGCCTGTGATCTCGTGGGGCAGGGCTGGTCTGTCCTCACGAGCCTGGACGAGTTCGTGCCTCTTGCTGCGGAAAACTGTCAAAGCATTGCCTTGGCTGCCCCCAGCCTCCCCGAGTTGCGGGTCGTGGCGCCGCTGGATGTCCTGGCGGAGGCGCAGCAGCTCGCATTCGTCGACGTCGTCAATGCGATGGCCTGGGTGATGGTCGTGGTGCTTCTGGAACTGGATGTCCGTCTCCAGCTCCGTGGTTTGCTGAAAGGCTGGATCCTCCGCGTGAGTGGCGGGCTCAAAGCCATCACGTATGCCACTCTGCTTGCGGCGGCGGTGTACTGGGGCCTTCAAGGTCCGCTCGTGGATTTCTGGGACGCCTTCCTGTGGCTGGTGGCGTTCGTCTTCATCGAGATGAACATCTTCCAGTGGCAGCGGGAGGTCAGGGAGCTCGAACAGGCGCCAGTGGTCAGGGAGGCCTGATCCGGCGTGTGCTCAGTGCGTCCATCCGGGTGTGGCGGCCAGACCTTGCGCTAATAGGGTGGATGGTTGCCATCCCAGCAACGCGGATATCTCACGGTTGTCACAGACCCAATCCGGATGCCGCAGTTCGCGTAGTTTTTCTGGCGTCAGCATGGGTTGCACTCCCGTGATTCGCGAAACCGCACGGTTGGCGCGCGCCACCAGATCCAGGAGCGGCGCGGGGAGTTCGCGGACGATCACGCGCCTTCCGCACGAGTCTCCGACAGTCTGGGCGAGTTCCTTCCATCCGTAGCCCGACTCATGGCCGTCATGCAGGCAGCAGATCGCGCGGATGCCGTAGCGACGGGGGAGCCATGCAAGCGCTGCATTTACCAGATCGTCGACGAAGATCAGGGACAGGCGGTCGCTCTGACGGCCCGCACAGGGTGCGATGCCGGTCCTCGCCATGAAGCGGAACACGGGCAGCATTTCCTTGTCTCCGGGGCCATAGACTGCGGGTGGTCGCAACGCCATCCATGGGCCATCCGTGCGGCTCTCCAGTATCTGCTCGGCTTTGCGCTTGCTGGCGGAGTAATACGACAACCCGGGTTCACGTGCTGCCAATGACGAGAAGAAGAGCACTGGAACCGCGGGCGCTCGTGCGCTGCAGGCCGCAAGCAGCCGTTCCGTGCCCTCGACATTTGTGAGATCGAAGTCTGCAGCAGCACTGCCGCGGACGGCGCCGGCAAGGTGCATGAGTGCCTCTGCGCCCTCAAGCAATCTGCGAAGCGCATCCGGGTCATGAAGGCTGCCCGAGATTTGCTCGATGCTTGCGGGGAGAGCACTCGACTGCTTGCGGGTTAGCGCCCGGACCTGATGGCCCTCGGCGAGCAGCCGGAGGGCGAGACGTTGCCCTATGAAACCGGTCGCCCCCGTGAGTGCGACGAGCACCTGCGCGCCAGCCGACCGTCAGGCCGAGACTTGCTGGCGAAGTGGCGCGCCTTCGGCAGTAGCTGCTACCTCGGCGAGGTCATGGGTCTGGATGAATGTCTGCCGCGCTTTGGAGCGGGAGAGTTTGCCCGAGGAGGTGCGGGGAAGCGTGTGGGGCGGGACGAGTTCGACGTAGGAATCGATACCCATCTCCAGCCGGACCAACCGGGTGAGGCGGTCGATCAGGGCGCTGCGGCGCTGCAGATTGGTTTCACGACACTGAACAACGAGTACGCAGATCTCCCGCGATTCCGGGCCGGGTACGGAGAAGGCTAGCGCATCCCCCACGCGGGCTTCGGGTTGGTGCTCTGCCAGATACTCGAGATCCTGCGGCCAGATGTTCCGGCCGTTGATGATGATGAGGTCTTTCTGCCTTCCGGTAATGAGGAGGCTGCCATCAACCATGTAGCCGATATCGCCCGTGTTCAGCCAGCCATCCGGGCTGAGAGCAGAGGATGTTTCTTCCGGTGCGTTGAAGTACCCGGACATGACACTCGGCCCGCGCACATGGATGGTGCCTGTGGTGCGGTCGGGCAAAATGCCGCCATGCTCATCACGGATTTCCATTTCGTATTCCGGCAAGGGTTTGCCGCAATCGACGAAGGCCCTTGAGCGCCCCGTCGTGCCCTCTGTGACCGGCACTGCGCGGCCGTGATCAGCGAGGTGGTCGAGATCGACGAGATCTGTACGGAAGCCCCCGAACAAAGGCGCGAAGCTGATGGCAAGCGAGCACTCTGCCATGCCGTAGCAGGCAAGGAACGCCCTCGCGTCGAAGCCCGCTGGCGCGAGCGCTTCTGCGAAGCGTTCCAGTGTCTCCCAGCGGATCATCTCTGCGCCTATGCCGGCAACTCGCCAGTTGCTGAGGTCGTATCGACCCGCTTCGCCCTCACGCAACCGTCGGGCGCAGAGTTCATATCCGAAGGAGGGGCTGAAGGAGATCGTTGCCTTGGTCTGAGACATCAGGCTCAACCACTGGCGAGGGCGCATGGCGAAATCGCGGGTGTCCATGTAGTCGACGGACATCTGGGAGGCCACCGGCACCAGCACGAGGCCTACCAGCCCCATGTCGTGGTAGAAGGGCAGCCAGGAGAAACAGCGATCACCCTCCCGGATCTTCACTCCGTCCTGGATGATGCCGTTCAGATTGCTCATGACCGAGCGGTGCTCGATGATCACGCCTCTTGGAAATCGCGTGCTGCCCGAGGTGTACTGCAAATACGAGACGTCGCCCGGGTCTATAGAGGGCAGGTCGTCCGTTGCCTCAGGAAGCTGATCGAACTCTGCGGGCTCGCCGACCATGCGCAGCGGAAGTTCTTCCACCGCCTCGAGCACGAAGGGAAGAAAGCTTTCAGAGGCGATGGCGACGCAAGAGCCGCTGTTCTCGATCAGGCCGCGCAACTGCGACACGAAACTCTGATGACCGCCAAGATTGATGGTCGCAGGCAGAGCTACAGGAACAAGCCCCGCATACTGGCAGCCAAAAAACACCCGGAGGAAGTCAGGGTGTGTTTCGGCGACCATCGCCACCCTGTCTCCTTTCCTGAGACCCAGGCCGGAGAGTTTCCTCGCGAAGGAAATGGCTTCGCTCCGGAGATGAGAGTAGGGGAGGGATGCGTAGAAATCTCCGCGGCCGGTGTAGAAGTTGGCTCCGGTCTCGCCGAGAGCGGCGTAGTCCAGTGCGTCGGTGAGGGTACGAAAATCCGCGGGGCGGAACGGAAGTTCGTGTCTGGTGGGTGTCGATTCGGTGCGCAAAACCGTGTGCTTCCCTTGTTGTATGCCCATGCCGTGGTCGAGCTCGCTGACGCCTACCCACTTGCCTTCCCCTTGAAGGCCTGCGTCGCTGCTTCTAAGCCCACGGCCGTGTATGAGCGCTGCCGTATTTGTCGGACCTATTTTTCGTTCGGACTCGTGCCAAATCAACCTTGGTCGATTGGTACTATTTGGCCGGAAAAGCCCGCAGAGCAGCGGCTTTTCAGCAAGCTAATTGCCGGATTTGAAAAGAGTTTTTTTGAGCACTTGGTGTGCGCTGCTGCCGTGTGGCGCGTCGCTGAAAGCGGCTTGTATACTCGCGCCACTGCCCGCGTGGCACGGTCCGGAGACGCCATCCAGTGATTCCCTCCGACGGTCCCGTCAGGGTGCTCCCCGCCGACACCCGGGCGAGGCGCAATGACTTCATCGGGTTGCCTTCCCGCCTCTATGCCAACGATCCGAACTGGATCGCTCCACTCGCGTTCGAGCTGCGGGAGAGGATCTGGGGGAGCAACCCCTACCTGCTGCATGCGGAGGTGCAGGCGTGGGTAGCCTATGACGGGGCGGGCGCTCCCGTCGGTCGTATTACGGCCCAGTGGGACCGCCTGCACCAGCAACGTCACGCAGACCAAAGGGGGGCCTTCGGCCTCTTCGAAGCCGCAGATGATCCCTCGGTCGCCAAAGCCCTGTTCCACGTGGCAACGTCCTGGTTGGAATCCCGCGGTGCCCGTCGGTTGCGTGGCCCCCTCAACCTGAGCGTGAACGAGGAGTGCGGTTTGCTGGTCGAGGGTTTCGACACGCCGCCCTCCGTGATGATGGGGCATGCGTTGCGCCGCTATGACGCCGTGCTTCAGTCGCTCGGCCTCGTGCCTTCCAAGGATTTGCTTGCGTACAGGGTTGCGCCGGATTTCGAGGCTCCGAGGGTGATGCGCCGCTTGGCAGAGGCGGGCGGGGCCAGCGTCAGGGTGCGGCCGCTCGACACCCGCAACCGGGCACGTGAACTCGCCCTCATCAGAGACATTTTCAACGATGCCTGGGAGCGCAATTTCGGATTTGTACCCTTCACCGAAGAGGAGTTCGCGGATGTCGGGCGCATGGTCACATTGCTCTCCCCGAACGACTATGTGCAGATCGCAGAGGTGGACGGCGTGCCGGCAGCCTTCATTGTCGCCATGCCCAACATCAATGAGATTACCCGTGGACTGGGCGGGCGTTTGTTGCCGTTCGGATGGCTCCGGCTGTTGTGGGGGCTCAAGGTGGGGCATCCGGGCAGCGCACGCGTCCCCCTCATGGGCGTGAGGCAGTGCTTCCAGCATTCGCGACTGGGGCCAGGGCTCGCGTTTCTCGTGATTGATGCGGTGCGCAAGAGTCTGTGTGCCCGCGGAGTTCGGGAAGTCGAGATGTCCTGGATTCTGGAGGACAACTCGGGAATGCGGAGCATCATCGAAGCCATCGGAGGCGAGATGTACAAGCGGTACCGCCTCTACGACATGGAGCTGGCGGTATGAGCCGCACGGGTTTCGTGGCCATCGTTCTGGCGGGGGATCGCCGCATGGATGATCCCCTCGTCGAGGCCTCCGGCAAGGGCTGCAAGGCGCTCCTCCCGATTGCGGGCAGCCCCATGATCCTTCATGTCCTAAGGGCTCTGGAGGCGTCTCCGTCTATCGCAACCGTGCATCTCAGCGGCCCATCCGCGACGGCGCTCCGGAGCGAGCCTGCGCTGCTCGAGCGGCTCGATTCAGGAGCGATGCACTGGCGGGAGTCCTCCGGGACCCCTAGCACCAGCGCCTCGGACCTCATGGCTGATATAGCGGTTTCGCGTCCTGTATTGCTTACCACCGCAGACCATCCCTTGCTCAGGTCGGAGTACATCGAGCACTTCTGTGCTGCGGCTCTCGCCTCCGGAGCGGACGCTGTCGTAGGCCTTGCCCCCTATTCAAAGGTGCGGGAGATTTTCCCGACCATGCGCAAGACGCTGCTCCGGTTCCGTGACGACGATTACTGCGGGTGCAACCTCTTTGCGTTCGTGACGCCGCAGGGCAGAGCGCTCGCAGGGTTGTGGAGGCAGGTCGAAAGCGCGCGTAAGACACCTTGGCGCGTGTTGCAATTGCTCGGTTGGACGGCGGTGTTGCGCTACAGGCTGGGGTGGTTAGGCCTGGATCAGGCCATGGCGCTTCTGACCCGGCGGACAGGCATTCGCGTTGCTGCCGTTCGCATGCCTTTTGGCGAGGCCGGTGTCGATGTCGACTCGCCAGAAGACCACCGTCTCGTTCAGCAGGTCATGTTGCGCCGGGCTGCCGCCGGTTCAGTCGTGTCCTGACACCAGAGAGGTGATCGCCTCTTCGGTGTAGCTGGCTGTTTCCTGTTGCCAGCGCCGCGCTTTCACCTCAATGCGAAAGCGGTTTCCGTCCTGATATACGTCGTACTCGTTGTAGGTGGAAGCGTGTGCGCAGTGCAACCCCGCGGCTGATGCCGACGGGATTCCGAACACCGGGATCTGCCGTCCCGTGACCCGTACGAAGGTATGCCCGGGCCTGTGCTGGTGCCCGTGCAGCACCATGTCCACCGGCATTCTCTCCAGCAGATGACAAAGCGCTGGGGCGTCGATCAGGCGCTTGCGCCACTTTTCCGATCCGGGCACGGGCGGGTGGTGTATCAGTAGCACCCTGAGCAATCTCTGGTTTGCCAGCGCGACCAGGCAGTGTTCGAGCCGATCGATCTGCGTTTGCCCCAGTCGGCCTGTGGCGAACAGCGGCGGCATGGGCTCTGCGGAGTTCAGGGCGATGAAGGCTACGGGACCTCGGACGCGGACGAAGGGAAAAGGCGAGCGCACGGTGGTGTCCGGAACATCTGCGCGCATGTGCTCTGACCACAGCCCCAGCGACACATCCCAGGGCATGTCGACATACGCATCATGGTTGCCTGGTATGACCGTCAGTCGTTCGGGCGACGCCAGCGTCCGCAGCCAGTCTCGGGCTTCGAGGAACTCCTGCGGCAGAGAGATGTGTGTGAGGTCGCCCGTCACTACGGTGTGATCCGCACCGCGATCGGCGAGATCGCGAGCAAGGCCGTCCAGGAACTCACGCCGATGTTCATGCCGCCGACGACGCAGCCACGACAGGTACCCTAACGCGCGCTTTCCCAAAAGCTCCCGGAAGGTGGCTGCAGAAGGGTCGGTGAGGTGCGGGTCAGAAAGATGCGCGAAGCGGAACACCGCTCCTGCCCCGCGCATCAGGCGGCGTCCCTCAGTTGGAGGTTGGCGTAGGCCGCGAGGATCCGCTGGATCTGCTCTTCCGTGTGGGCCGCGCTGGCGCTGGCGCGAAGCAGACTGTAGGTGGATGGCGAGCCGGGAGGTACCACGAGATTGACCAGCACACCCTGATCCAGAAGCCCCTGCCAGTACCGGATTGCGGTTTCCCGGTCTTCGAAGATCGCTGCAATAACCGGGCTCGCCTCGGGACCCACACGGAACCCGAGATCGCGCAGCCCGTCGTAGAGCATGCGTGCATTGCGCCACAGCGTCTCCCGGAGTTCCGGACGTGCTTGCAGCACTCGGAGTGCCGCGCGCGCCGAGGCTACGGTCGCCGGCGTGGAAGATGCGGTGAAGAGGTAGGAACGTACCGAGAAGCGGATCGCGTCGGTCTGGTCCAGATTGCTGACGCAATAGCCGCCGATCGAACCGAGACTCTTGCTGAACGTGCCGACGATGAAATCCACCTCGTCTTCCACGCCAGCGGCTTCCGCAAGGCCTCGGCCGTGCTTGCCGAGTACGCCCATCGAGTGCGCTTCGTCGACGAGAAGACAGAAGCCGTACCGCCGCTTCAGTTCCGCGATCTCCTTGAGCGGTGCCATGTCACCCAGCATGCTGTAGATGCCTTCCACCACCACGAGTGTGTCCTTCGCCTTGTCGCCCAGACGCTCCAGGCGTTTGGCGAGATTGGCTGCATCGTTGTGCCGGAAACGTACGACCTCGGCGCCGCTCAGCCGCACGCCGTCATAGATGCTCGCGTGGCTGTCCGAATCCATGAGAATGGTATCGCCCGGGCCGGCGAGCGTGGCTGGTACACCCATCGTGGCGCTGAAGCCGGTCGAGAAAACGATGCCGTGGCGCCGGCCGAAAAACGCAGCCAGTTCTTTCTCGAGGGCATCATGTTCCGCGTAGGTTCCGGCGGCCATGCGCGAGCCGCATGTGCCGGTTCCTTGCTCCGCTACGCACTGCTGAGCCGCTGCGATGCACTCGGGGTCGAAGGTGAGGCCAAGGTAGTTGTGCGTGCCGGCGAGGATGACCCGCTTGCCTCCGATGGTGCCCTCGGTGGGTGAAATGATCTTCTCGTTCACCGCGCCGAAGGGGCGTACGCCGCGCGCCGCGAGTTCCGCACGCACGGCGGTCATGGCATCGAATTTTTGCAGAAGGCTCATGCGGACAACCTCGCGATTTCGGCTGCCAGTTCGCCTGCGGTGCGGATGGCGGAGAGGTTGTTCAGCGGGAAGGAAATATCGAACTCGTCTTCTATGCCCTCGATCATCTCCATCACGTCGATAGAGGAGAGCCCGAGTTCCCCGACGAGATCGCTGGAAGCCGAAACGGGGCCGCCTGCCTTGGCGAGTGGCGCGAGCAATTCAAGCACGCGCTCGAGACAGGTGTCGTAGCTTGCCATCGTGCGTTTTCCCGTCAGATGCCTGCAGCCATCGCGCCGCGGCGGTTAGTGTGACCAGTATACTTGCCGTGTTCCCGGCCCGACCTTCCGGTCGGCGCCCCTTGTGTATTTTTGGTGGAAAGCAACGCGTGACCGGCAAGCCAGCCCAACCTCGCGTGTGGGTCATAGGTGCCTACAGGGCGGGCGAGCAAACCCAGATGCTTGCGCTCGCGGAGGCGCTCGGCTGGCCATTCGAATTGAAGCCTGTCCGCTACAGGGATCTCGGTCGGCCCTTCGAGCTTTTCCGCGGAACGGGACTGTTCGGGCTTGCCCGTGACAGCGCCGCCACGCTTGAGCCGCCGTGGCCCGATCTCGTCATTGGCGCGGGCATGCGCAACGAACCGGTCTGCCGATGGGTGCGCCAGCAGAACGGTGGCAGAACGCGGCTCGTTCACGTCGGCAGACCGTGGTCGGATCCACCGGCTTTCGATCTGGTCGTGGCGACACCACAGTACCGGCTGCGGGAACTGCCTCAGGTTCTGAACAACACACTCACCATGCACCGCGTGACGCAGGCCCGGTTGGCCGAGGCAACCGCGCTTCACCGGGACCGGCTGGAACAACTTCCGTCGCCGCGCATCGCCCTGATGGCGGGAGGCTCAAGTGGCCCTCACGCCTTCGGTGTCCATGCGGCGCGGCGGCTTGCCAAGCAGGCCAGCGCACTGGCGCGCAGTCTGGGTGGCAGCTTGATGATCAGCACCAGTTCCCGGACACCCGCTTGCGTCACCGCGGTGCTGCGCGCCGAGACGTCCGTACCCCACGAGATCTACACGTGGCAGCCCGATGATCCGGCGAACCCCTATTTCGCCTATCTCGGCATGGCTGACCGCATCATAGCGACCTTCGACAGTATCTCGATGCTGTCCGAGGCGAGCGCCACCGGCAAGCCGCTCTACCTGTTCGACCTCGACCGCGACCATACGCCCGGAGCGGCGATCGCCCGGCGTGACCACTCCGCAGAGACAGTCGGCTACAGGATGCTGCTGCGTTTCGGGCCACGGCGTCTTGGGAGGGACATTTCGCTGGTACACGACAGGATGATTTCCGAGGGTCGCGCCGTCTGGCTGGGCGAGGAGCATCACGGCGGTGCAGTTGCGCCATCGCCCGATGTCGAGAGGGCGGTGCAGCGCGTCAGGCAGCTGTTCGGTCAGGTCTGAAGGGAGGCCCTCCCGTCCTCCAGCCGATAGACCCGGTCTGCGATGTCGACAAGGACGTCCTGGTGGGTGATCGCGAGGATGGTAAGTGAGCCCCGCAGTTGCTGCAGGGTTTGCTTTACGGCATCCGCACTCTCCGCATCGAGTGCACTCGTGGCTTCGTCGAGAATGAGGAGTTGCGGCTTGCGCACGAGCGCGCGCGCGATGACGATGCGCTGGCGCTGGCCACCCGAGAGCTTCCCTCCGCGTTCGCCCGCGCTCGCATGCATGCCCTCGGGCAGTTTGCTCACGAAGTCCCAAGCGCCCGCGGCGCGCAGTGCCGCCTCGATGTCCGCTTCCGGAATCCCGCTGTCACCGAGGCTCACGTTGTGGGCGATGCTCTCGTGCAGCAGGAGAGTTTCCTGCGGCACATAGCCGATAGCGCGTCGCCACTGGCGCAGGTCCACGGCCGCAAGCGGTACGCCCCCCACGGTTACGCGCCCGGTATCGGGGCGCAGCAACCCGATCACCAGATCGACCATCGTGGTCTTGCCGCTGCCAGACGGACCCACCAGCGTTACCAGTGAGCCTGCGGGAATCTCCACTTCCACGCCGTCAAGCACCTGCCGGTCGCCGTAGCGGAACCCGAGGCTTTCGAGGCGAAGACCAGTGCCAATCGATGGGGTTTCTCCCGGAGGCAGTTCCTCTTCCTCGCGTTGTGCCTCGGCGATGGTCTGGCGCATCGACCAGTAGGCGCTCTCGCCGATCGTGGACTTCT
Source organism: Pseudomonadales bacterium (assembly GCA_044352225.1). Taxonomy (GTDB): domain Bacteria; phylum Pseudomonadota; class Gammaproteobacteria; order Pseudomonadales; family UBA5518; genus UBA5518. The sequence goes on from JBILEG010000069.1 coordinate 10,797, forward strand.
GGTACTGCTTCTGCACCTTGCCGAGCAAGGCGACCATCTGGCCGATCACGACCACCAGTACCATGACCGTGGCGAGTGGCATGCCGTTGCGTACCAGGGCGAGATACATGCCGCCGGCGATGATCACCGCGAACAGTATCTGCTGCATCGAGTCGAGCCATGCACTGCTCAGCACCTGGCGCTCGAGCGCCTGATTGAGGCGCGCGGTTTCCATTGACAGCACGGAGCCCGCCAGATGTTCCCTGCCCATGCCCTTCAGCGGTTTCACTGACGCAAGGGTGTCGGTCATGGTCGACATCAGTGATAGCAGTACGGATGTCTGTTTTTTCCCCGCTTTCTTGGTGACGCGCACGAGGGAATGCGAGACGCCGATGATCAGCGCCCCTGCAACGATTCCAGCCAACGTTGCCCGCCAGGAAACGGCGAGCGCAACAGCACCATAGACGATGGCCTGGAACAGGAAAGTAAGCGCCGTTGCACCGTTCTGGAATGCCTCTGCTGCCCGCGAAGCCTCGGTAGCCAGAGAGTTGGTCAGCTTGCCGACGGGCTGGTTCAGGAAGTAGCTCCAGCGGCTCAGAAGGATCGCCCGAAGCAACTCGAGGCGCAGGTCGGTAGCGAGTCGCGCG
>JBILEG010000453.1:0-3232 GCA_044352225.1 Pseudomonadales bacterium
TGCCGCGAGACAAAAGGCCCCGTATTCGGGTGGTTGAACAGGAGATCGAGTACGCGTTCCAGTTCCACGGCTGCGGAGCGTCCGGCCGGAAACACCTTGCCGAGGAGCCGTTTCTCGCCGGCATCGTGGAATTCCTCGTACGGCACCATCGGCGCCGTCCAGACCGCAGGCCAGTCATAGAAACCACTGTTGCCGCTGGAGCTCCAGCCGGTGAAAACGCGGGCGAGGTTTTCTACGGTCTTCTGGTTGTAGGTGGGCGTGGTGCGGCCTGCCGCATCGAGCGCGGGCGTGCCGTCGGGGTTCAGCCTCACGAGGCCGATGGTAAAAAGCTGCATGATCTCGCGGGCGAAGTTCTCGTCAGCGCGGATGCCCGCCGCGGGATCAGGAGCACGGTTCTGGTACATCGACAGATAACGCCCCATCGCCATCGAGCGGGTCGTCGCGCCCAGCAGGCTGCGGTAATTGCCGAATGCGTGCCTGACGAGAATGTCGTAGTAAGTGACCAGGCCGTCGGACGGGATATCCGATTCCGCAGACACGACGAGAATCTGGGAAAGCGCGAAAGCCACGCGCTGGCGCAACTGGTCAGGTGCCTGGACGGCGCGCTCGAACCAGATGCCCTGCATTTCAGCGTGCCCTCGGGTGGAGGGATCGCGTGCCGCCCACAACGGCTGCTGGAAGGACGCTCTGCGCGCAAGTTGCTCGTCGACCCACGCGGTCTCGCCGATCGCGGCTACGCGATCGATCTCTGCGAGCGTAGGGCCGAAACTGCCCTGCGCGAGGATGCGGGAGGCCTCCTCGCGCGAGGTCTGTGCGAGAGCCTGCGCCGATACGAGCACCAGCAGGCACAGGCACACGGCGCGCACGATTTGCAGCTGAAGCATTTCACGGTACCGGCGGCAATGACGGGGGCAGTTTAGGCGCATCACCGCCGCAATGATGTGACAGGCATCATGTTCCGGAAACTGCGTAACGCGTGCGGCTGCGCGCAGGATCCGGCCTCGCAGCAGCAGATCGGATCAGGACGCGACCGACGCCTCGTCGAGGATGGTCGCGATCCACGCAAGGAACAGCAGCAGGTGAACCACGCCCTGCATGGCGTTCACCTTGCCCCCGCGAAGGTTCAGAGAGGCCACCATGAATGTCGTCACCAGCAGAACGATGTAGGGCGCATCGAGGCCGAATTCGGGCGTGGCCCCCGTGATGAAGTGGATCGCGATCACCGCGGGCACCGTGAGGCCGATCGTGGCCAGCGCGCTGCCGAGCAGGATGTTCATGCTGCGCTGCATGTCGTTGGCGCGCGCCGACCCGACAGCGGCCATTCCTTCGGGGGCAAGCACCAGCAGCGCGATGAACACGCCGCCCAGTCCGCTTGGCACGTCGAGCGCCCGTAGCAGCGAACCCACACGACCTGCCAGACCTTCGGCCACCATCACCACCGCAGCCAGCGCCAGAAACAGCAGCACGCCGTGGCGGCGCAGGGAACCCGCATGGCGTCCTTCGGGACGCGCATCCGTCGCGTGTCCGCCAGCAGCACCGTGGGCGAAGAACTCGCGGTAGCGGGTGGTCTGCATGCCCAGGAACACGGCGTAGATGGCAAGCGAGGCGATGCCGACGAACACCATCATCGGGTCGCTCATCCACCCGCCCTCGCGGCTGGTGGTGAAGCGCGGCAGCACCAGCGTGATCATGCCGAGGGCAACGATCAGCGGCATGTAGGCACCCGCGGACTGCGCATTGAACTCCTGCACCGTGCGACGCGCGCCGCCCAGAAGGAGCGCAAGCCCGAGCAAGAGGTTCAGGATGATCATCAGCACCGAGAACATGGTGTCCCGCGCGACGGTGTCGTCGCCGCCCGCCCCGAGCATCACGGCGCACACGGCGGCGACTTCGATGGTGATGGCCGCGACTGTGAGAATGAGTGTTCCGTAGGGCTCGCCGAGAATCTCGGCCAGTTCATCCGCATGCGCCATCGCGCGGAAGGCGCACAACAGGATCACGGTGACGAGCCAGAGGCTCCATGCCACGTTCCGGACGCCATCGATGGAACCCGACGGGGACCAGTGCACAAGCACAAGGGCGCCCGTGCCCAGGCCGATGACAATGGGGGACTCGCGCAGGATCTGCGCGAGCACGGAGGAGGTGCCGGGAGCGTGTTGCATGAGCATGCGGCGCAGCTTAATTGCCCACTCTGCCCGCGCCAAGCCGCGGTTCCCGCGCATCGCGCGCCGAGCGCGCCATCCGGGCCGCGGTGCGCCTATCATCCGCATGGCTGATAAACCCGGACGACACGAAAATGGATATCGGAATCAACCTGCCGGTGGTGAACCCGGCGACTGACCCCGCCTTCCTGCGGGACATCGCCGTGCGCGCCGAGGAACTCGGCTTCGCCGAACTCTATCTGGGCGAGCACGTGGTGCTCTTCGACGATCCGGCCGACGAGTACCGGCAATCCGACGATGGCACCGCATTCTTCCCTTCCATGGCGAACCTGCCGGATCCGATCCAGACGCTCACTTATCTCGCGGCCTGCACCTCGCGCATACGGCTGGCCACAGGCGTAGTGATCCTCCCGCAGCGCAACCCCGTCTACACCGCCAAGCACGTCGCCACGCTCGACTGGCTCTCGGGCGGACGCTTCGATTTCACGATAGGCACCGGTTGGAGCTCGGAGGAATACGCGGCCTGTGCCACGCCATTCGACGCGCGCGGCGAGCGCTGCCGCGAATACGTCGAGGTCATGCGCAGCCTGTGGTGCGATCCGGTCTCGTCTTTCTCCGGACGCTTCTACGAACTGCCCGCCTGCCGGCAACACCCCAAGCCCGTGCAGCAACCCCACCCGCCGCTCTGGTTCGGCGGTTTCGGCGACGCTACGTTCCGGCGTGTCGCGGATCTCGGTTCCGGCTATTACGGATTTGACCAGACTCCCGCGGAGATCTCGGTTGTGCGGCAGCGACTCGCAGAACTCCTCACCGAGCGCGGACGGCGCATCGAGGACATCACCATCAGCCACGGGGTGTACAACCGCATGCCCGTGAGCATGGAGACGCTCGCCGAGTACCGGGATGCGGGCGTCGACCAGTTCGTAGTGTCGCTGCGCGGCGCGGAACAGTCGGCCATGCAGGAAGAACTGGAGCGCTTCGGGCGGGAACTCGTGGGGGGGTTCTGAACGGCGAGGGGCGCGAGCTTGCCGTGACGCGGGCGATCACCAGTAGGTCGGGCGGTAATCCTT
>JBILEG010000070.1:0-11413 GCA_044352225.1 Pseudomonadales bacterium
GCGCATGCGCGAGGCCTCGCGGATCCTTCGCGAGAGCCTGCCGGGCGTGGAGTTGGACGGCGAGATGCACGCCTACACCGCCATGAACGAGGCCCTGCGCAAGACCATCTACCCGGGCGCAAACCTCACGGGCGCGGCGAATCTCCTGATCATGCCGGGCCTGGACGCGGCCAACATCGCGCTCGGCGTGATCCGTGCGCTCACCGACGCGCTGCTGATCGGGCCGCTGTTCTCGGGCTTCACCAAGCCCGCGCACGTGGTGATTCCCTCGGTCTCGCCGCGGGGAATCTTCAACATGACGGCCTTCCTCAGCGCCGAGATCCACCGCCAGCGCTGAAGGTGCTCCCTCGGCGCATCACTCGACGGAGAGATGCGCGAGGGATGCCGCGTTCCGCTCCCAGTTGCGGCCATCGAAGGCTTCCACCTCGATGGCCTCGAGGCTGCCCTCGTCGACGCAGCGCAGGTTGATGCTGTAGCCGTCAGGATTGGAGCGCGGAACGTAGAAGGACTTGATGCCGCAGCGGCTGCAGAAGAGATGCCGTGCGGCACCGCTACCGAAGCGGTACTCGCGCAGGCTTTCGCTGCCGGAGAGCAGGCTGAAGCGCGCCGCAGGCACAATCAGGTGCAGGTAACCGCTCTTCGCGCAGATCGAGCAATTGCACTCGTGCGCGAGCACACGGGCAGGGGCGTCGAAACGGAATCTGACGGCGCCGCAATGGCATCCGCCGGTGTGGGATTTCATGGGATTTTCCCGGCGCGACTGAAGAACGCCGAGGATAACAGCCTCAGGCTGCGGCGCCCTCGTAGACGCCTTCCAGCCGGTCTTCGAGTTCCTCACTCGCACGGCGCAGCGCCGCGAGCGTGTCGTCGTCGGGTTTCCAGTAGGCGCGATCGGAGGCCTCGAGCAGGCGGTTCACCACGCGCGCGGATGCCGTGGGGTTCAGCGCTGCCAGGCGCTCGCGCATGGCGGGGTCGAGCATGAAGGTGTCGGTGAGCTGCTTGTAGACCCAGGGCTGCACCTGCCCCGTGGTGGCAGACCAGCCCATGGTGTTGGTGAGGTGCTGTTCGATCTGGCGCACGCCCTCGTAGCCGTGCTCCAGCATGCCCTCGTACCACTTCGGGTTCAGCATGCGGCTGCGGGTCTCGAGCGCAACCTGCTCCTTCAGCGAGCGCACGGTCCCGTCGCCGCGCGTCTGGTCACCGATATACACCGGTGGCGTCTGCCCGCCCTTCGCCACTTTCACGGCCTGCGTGATGCCGCCCAGCGTGTCGAAGTAGTTGTCGATGGTGGTGATGCCCAGCTCCACCGATTCCAGGTTCTGGTAGGTGAGCTGCACATCGGCGAGCACGCTCTGCAGCAGCTTGGACTGCTGCACTGCGCGCCCTCCCCGTCCGTAGGCAAAGCCCTTGCGGCGCGTGTAGGTCTCGGCGAGTTCGTCCTCGTCGCTCCAGCGGCTGCTCTCGACGAGATTGTTCACGTTGGAGCCGTAAGCGCCCTCGGCATTGCCATAGACGCGCAGCGCAGCGTCCTCCAGCGAACAACCGTGCTGGCGCTGGTAGGCGAGTGCGTGCTTGCGGATCCAGTTCAATTCTTCCGGCTCGTCGGCAGCGGCCGCGAGATACGCGGCCTCGGCGAGCAGGCGGATCTGCATCGGCATCAGGTCGCGGAAGATGCCCGAGAGCGTGATCACCACATCGATGCGCGGGCGACCGAGTTCCGCAAGCGGAATGAGCTGGGCACCGGCGATGCGACCGTAACTGTCGAAGCGCGGCAGCGCCCCCATCAGCGCGAGACACTGCCCGATGGGCGCGCCCTCGCTCTTCAGGTTGTCGCTGCCCCACAGCACGATCGCCACCGATTCGGGGAGGGGGTTGCCGTCGGCGATGTAACGGTCGAGCAGTCGGCGGGCCTGCTTGGCGCCATCCTTCACGGCAAACGCGCTGGGAATGCGGAACGGGTCGAAGCCGTGCATGTTGCGCCCGGTAGGCAACACCTCGGGCGTGCGCAGCACATCGCCGCCGGGCGTCGGGCGAATGTAACGCCCGTCCAGCGCGCGCAGCAGCGCGTCAATCTCGGTATCGACCGAGAGCTTGGCGTTGGTGTCGATCAGGCGCTCCATCAATGCGAGCGTCGTTTCGTTGCGTGGCAATCGGGCGAGTTTGAGTACGCGGTCCGCGCTCAGCCCCTGCACCAGCGACTCGGCGGCCTCGCGCGGGAGACGCAGATCGTCCGAGGCATCCGCGATGGCCATGAGCATGTCGATGCGCTCGGCCTCGGACGGTGCGCGACCCGCGGCATGCAGGCCGTGCGGAATCAGGGCGTATTCGAGTTCGAGCACGGCGGCGGCCAGCGTGCGCATGCGTTCGTCGAGTTCCGCCGGCGTCCAGGCAGGCTCGGCATCGGCGAGATCCAGTTCCGCCGACTGCGCCTGCACCAGAAGGGCGAGTTCAGCGCGCTCCGCCGCGCCTGGCTCAAGCAATCGCCAGCGCTCCAGCGAGGACTTCAATTCGTTCAGCCCCTTGTAGAGGCCCGCCTGCGTGATCGGCGGCGTGAGATAGCTCACCAGCGTGGCGCCCGAACGGCGCTTGGCGATGGCGCCCTCGGAGGGGTTGTTCGACGCATAGAGATAAATGTTGGGCAGGTCGGCTATCAGCCTGTCGGGCCAGCAACTGCCCGACATGCCGCTCTGCTTGCCCGGCATGAATTCCAAAGAACCGTGTGTGCCGAAATGCAGCACGGCATTCGCGGCGAAATCCTCCCGCAGGTAGCGGTAGAAGGCCGAAAACGCGTGCGTGGGTGCGAGGCCTTTCTCGAAGAGCAGCCGCATCGGGTCGCCTTCGTAGCCTGGCGAGGGCTGCACCGCCACCAGAACGTTCCCGAACTGCTTTCCGAGCACGAAGATCGCGCTGCCGTTGCTGAGCAGCCGCCCGGGCGCCGGCCCCCACTGGGCCTCGATCTCGCGCAGCCAGGGCTCGCGGCGAACGTGGTCGGCGGCGGGGATCAGCGCGTGCACGTTCGCGTCGGCGCCGTGGCGGCTCGCGTTGCCGTGCAGCAATTGATCGCGCAGGTCGTCGATGCTGGCGGGCATGTCGACGGTGTAGCCATGGGCCTTCATGCCGGCAAGCGTGTTGTAGAGCGATTCGAAGACCGCCAGGAACGCTGCGGAGCCGACGTTCCCGGCATTCGGCGGGAAGTTGAAGATCACTACCGCGACCTTGCGTGCGGCCCGTTCGCTGCGACGCAGCGTCACCATGCGATCCACCCGCGCGGCGAGCATCGCGGCGCGCTCGCCGCAGGTGTGCATGTCCTGTCCGCGGTCTGCCGCCTTGAAGGTGCAGCGCTGCGCGCACCCGGTGCAGGTCACCCCTTCCGCGCCAGGGCGACCGCCGAAGACGATCGGTGAGGACGCGCCGTCGAGTTCCGGTATCGCCACCATGATGGTGCTCTCGACCGGCATCAGACCGCGCTCCGAGCCACCCCACTGGTCGAGCGTCTGGAACTCCACGGGATGCGCGGCAACGTAGGGCACGTCCAGCCCTGCCAAGGTCTCTTCTGCCGCTTTGGCGTCGTTGTAGGCGGGGCCGCCGACCAGCGAGAAGCCGGTGAGCGAGACCACCGCATCCACCGTGACCTGCCCGTCCTGCGTGAAGAAGCGCTCGATGGCGGGACGCGAATCGAGCCCGGCAGCAAAGGCAGGCACCACACGCAGGCCGCGTGCCTCCAGAGCCGAGATGACGCCGTCGTAGTGGCCGGTGTTCTTCGCAAGGAGATACGAGCGCAGGAGCAACAGCCCCACGGTGCCACGCACCTCGCCCCCCTGCGGCGCGGGAACCCTTGCCGGGTCCTCCGAGAGTCGCCCCGCCATGCGCGGGTGATAAACGCCCAACTCAGGGTACTCCACTGCCGGCTGGACCGGCACGATGCCGCGCAGCGCCTTGCGGGGGCCGCACGCGCCACGGTCGATGACGTGGCGCACGAGGTTCAGCATGTTCTCCTCGGAACCGCCGAGCCAGTACTGCATCGCGAGGAAATAGGCACGCACGTCCTGCGCTGTGCCCGGTATGAAGCGCAGCAGCTGCGGCAAGCGCCGCAGCATCTTCATCTGCGCGGCGCCGCCCGAGGGTTTCTTCTCACCGTTGCCGCCGCGCAGGCGCTTCAGCAGCGCCATGGGCCCGCTCGCGGGCTTGTCCATGTCGAACTGCCCGAACCGCGTGAGTTTCACCACCTCGGTCGCCGAGACCATGCAGACCATCGCGTCGCAGTGTTCGCGGCGCTGGCGCAGATCCTCGAGGATGGGCAGGAAGTGGTCTTCCAGGAACAGCATGCCCACCACAACGATGTCGGCGCGGGCGATATCGGCGCGCACCCTCGCGATGGCGTGGTCATCGCCGGCATATTCGGCGGCGGCGTGGAGGTTGAGAACGAGGCCGGGAAAGTCGCGCTCGAGGCGCGGGCGCGCTCGTTCGGTGGCGCTGGCCATGTGCGTGTCCATCGTGACGATGCACACGCGGATGGGCAGATCCGCTGCGGTGCCGCGGTTGCGTGCGCTCATGGAGGGAGCTTGTTATTGACCATGACGTCGAATCTAAAGCGCCCCCGGCATAGTGTCAATCTTTGATTACACTTTTATCTGTATTGTCTTGATGACATATCGGCAGGGTTGTGTGGGCCATCGCAGGCGACCTAAGGTTCGGCGCGTCTTCCAGAGGCACATCCACATGCAGCGCCCACTCCCGCGCGAGGCCTTCCTGCAGGCCGACACCTATGCGGCCACACGGCTACCCGTGGACCACGCAACCTCACTGATCCCGGACGCCTACACGAGCCACGACTTCCACGCCCTGGAGCAGGAGCGGCTGTTCGCGCGCACATGGGTACCGGTCTGCCTCGACTCGGACATTGCCGGGCCGGGTGACTACACGGTGGTGGAGGTGGCCGGCCGCTCGATCATCGTCTGCCGCAACGGGAGCGGCGAACTCCGCGCCCATCACAACGTCTGCCGTCACCGCGGCGCGCGTTTGTGCGACGGGGCCGGCAAGACCGATCGGCTGCTGCACTGCCCCTACCACGGATGGGCCTACGACCTCGACGGAAACTGCCGCGCCACCCCGCATTTCGTGCCCGGCATGCTGGCAAGCGACGCCCGCTTCGACCGGAGCGAGATGGGCTTGCATCCCGTGCGCGTGGCGCAGTGGGCCTTCCTGGTGTTCGTCTGCCTTGACCCGTCGGCGCCAAGGCTCGAGGAAGCCTTGGGAGACCTGCCTGCGCGACTCTCGGGCTACCCGCTGGAGCAATTCCGGGTGACGCGCCGGCGCGAATACACGATCGCAGCCAACTGGAAGCTCGTGGCCGAGAACTTCGTCGAGTACTACCACCTGCCCCTGATCCATCCAGCCTTGCTGCCCGTGTCACCCGTCGAGGCGCACTACCGCTGGCAAGGGAGGGGGAAGTACGCGGGGCTTTGCACCTGGCCCGTGGGCTCGGATACGGCGGATGGCGGATGGAAAGGGCTGCCACCGGCGCCCGGCGTGCAGGGCCGTGATGCCGAATCGGCACGCTTTGCGTGGATCTTTCCCACCGCGGGCATCAGCGTCACGGCAAACCATGTGTTCGTGCTGATCGCGCGGCCGGAAGGGCCGGAACGCAGCTCGGAGTCGGCGTTCATCCTGACGCACCCTGACTCGGAGGCGGCAAGCCCCGATGCCGAAGCCGATATCGACACCTTGATCGGCTTCTGGGACACCATCAACCGCGAGGACATCGCCATCGTGGAGCGCACGCAGTGCGGGCTGCGCAACCCCGCCTACACCGGAGGGCGCATGTGCCATCGCTTCGAGGAGCCCTGCCACCGCCTGCAGAACATGGTGATCGACGCCATGCTCGGTATCGAGTGCACGCCTGCGGGTGACGACGCGGAAACCGCGCGTCGGCTCGGGCCACCCTACGGCGCGACCTGAGCCCGGCCGTCCGTCGCTCAGGTCATGAAGAAATAATCGGACACAGCCGTTGCCGGCGTGCCCTCCAGCGTCACCAGAAGTTGCAACTCCGCCGCCGACACCACGGCGTCCGCGCCGGAGGAGGTGAAGAGATACAACTGGCTGCTGGCACCGTTGTCCACCGCGAACAGGGCGGTCCGTCCGGCGGTATAGGCGGTGTTGGCGCTGCCGATGGCGGCCGCGGCGGCAGATGCACCCAGCGTCGCGAGGTTGGTGGTCAGGACCACCAGTTCGGCAGACGGATCGAAGCCGCCCGGCCCCGCGATGCTTACTCCGCCCTCGAGCAGGTCGTCGGCATCCCCCAGTAAAAATCCGGTGAAACCGGCGCGAATCGCGACCCGGTCGGTGCCGCTCTGGAAATCGGTCACCACGACCGCATCAGGTGCGGGCGCGGGCCCGGGCCCGAAGCGGTAGTAACCGAACTCGAAGACATCGGCCGCACCGCCGCCGCTCAGTGTGTCCGCACCCTTGCCGCCCCGGATGAGGTTCGCGTCGCCGTTGCCGACGATGACATCGGCGAAATCGGTACCGACCACGTTCTGGATGTCGACGAGCGTGTCGCTGCCCAGAGCGTCGGTCTCGCTGCCCAGACCGAGATTCACATTGATGCCTGACGCACCCGGGGTACGGCTGAGGCCGCTGTAATCGACCGTGTCGGATCCGGCTCCACCGTCAAGTGTGTTGTTGCCGGCACTGCCGGCCAGCGTGTCGTCGAAGGCCGATCCGATCACGTTCTCCACGCCGGAGAACGAGTAGTTCGTCACCCCTGCAAAAACGTAGCCCTCGCCAACCGCCGAGGAAGTCATCCGGACGGCAACGGTGGACGCGGCGAAGGACACGGTATCGACGCCAGCCTTGGCATCGACCCTGGCGCTTCCGGCGCCGACAATGACGAGATTGTCCAGGTCATTTCCGGCGATCGACACGAAAGACGCGGACACGATGCGCGCGTTCTCTATGTTGTCACCCAGCGTGTATGAGGGCAGTGCGTTCAGGACGAGTGTGTCGATGCCCCCACCCACGGCCTCCTGCACCACGTCTCCCGCATCGTCGAGGACATACGTGTCGTTGCCCGCTCCACCCGCGAGGGTGTCGGCGCCGCTGCCGCCGTCCAGGGTATTGGCGCCGGCCTTGCCCGTCAGCACATCGGCGAAGGCGCTGCCGCTCAGATTTTCGACGTTGAGCAAGGTGTCGGAACCCGAACCGACGGTTGCCTGGGCCGTGGCAAGCAAGAGGCTGGCCGTTACGCCGGCGGAGGCGGTTTCGTAGGACACGGTGTCGATACCGACGCCACCGTCCAGCACATTGTCGCCCGCCCCCGCCACGAGGAGATTGTTCAGGCCGTTGCCGTTCAGGTTGGCGGCAGTCTGCACGTCGATGCGGCCGTTCTCGATATTCGCGCCAAGCGTCCAGTTGCTCGCACGGGATACCACGGTGTCGCGCCCGCCTGAGGCACTCTCGATGGTGAGGTCGCCGACGTTGTCGACGATGTAGGTATCGTCGCCCGCACCGCCCTCGAGGGTGTCTGCACCGGCGCCACCGTTCAGCACGTTCACCGCGGCATTGCCCGTGACGCGGTTGCGCAGGCCGTTACCGCTGCCGTTGATGGCCGCCGTGCCAGTGAGCACCAGGTTCTCGATGTTGCCACCCTGCGTGCCGGCACCATCGGTATCGAGGAGGCTGAACGTGGCGGAGCTGAAGACGGTATCAGTTCCTCCGCTGGCGGCCTCGGCCACAATGTCGCCGGTACGATCGACCACATAGGTGTCGTCGCCGGCCCCGCCGGCGAGCGTATCGACCCCTGCGCCGCCATCAAGCACGTTGGACGTGCCGTTGCCCGTCAGGCTGTCGGCAAAGGCGCTGCCTGTGAGGTTGTCGATATTCAGGAGGGTATCGAGCCCTGAACCGCCGGAGGCCGTGCCGGCGAGCAGGCTCGCCGTCACGCCGGTTGCGGCGAAGGCGAAGGACACCGTGTCGTTGCCCGACACGCCGTCCAGCACGTTGGCGCCCGCACCCGCCACCAGGAGGTTGTCCGCCGCGTTGCCAGCGAGGTTGGTGGCGCCGGAAGTGATCACCCGGCCGTTCTCGACGAAGTCGGGCAGCGTGTAGCCGGCGATGCCACTCACGTTGACGGTGTCCACATCACCGATCAGGCCCTGTTCCTCGCTGACGACGTCTCCCGTGTTATCGACGAAGTAGGTGTCGGAACCGGAGCGCCCCACGAGGAAGTCCGCGCCCGAACCGCCGTCCAGCACGTTGGCGAGCGTATTGCCTGCAAGACTGTCGGCGAAGGCCGAGCCGATGAGATTCTCGATCGAGACGAGGGTCTCGCTCCCCGACCCGCCGCTCGGCAGCGCACCGAGCGTGTAGCCGATGTTGATGTTCACGCCGGCGCTGGCGTCGGCCCAGGACACGGTGTCCTTGCCCGCGCCGCCGTCGAAGAGGTTGTCTCCCGCACCCGCGAAGAAGACATTGTCGAGAGCGTTACCCGCGATGCTGGCGGTGCCCGCCGAGAGGATGCGCCCGTTCTCGACATTCGCGGCGAGGGTGTAAGCCGCAAGGGTGCTGTTCACAGTATCGATGCCGGCGCCGGCCGTCGCGGCCTCGAGAACCCGGTCGCCCGCGTTGTCCACCACATAAGTGTCGTTGCCATCGCCGCCGGAGAGGGTGTCGGCGCCGGCGCGCCCGTCGAGGATGTTGGCAACCGCATTGCCCGTAATCTGGTTGGCGAAGGCGTTGCCGGTGCCGTTGATCGCGGCCGAACCGCTCAGCACGAGGTTCTCGACACCCCCGCCCGCCGCACCCGCGCCATCGGTATCCAGCAGGCTGAAGGTGACGGAGCTGCGCACCGTATCCTTGCCGCCGCCCGCCACCTCGCGCACACGATCACCGATGTTGTCGACCACGTAAACATCATTCCCGGCGCCACCGGTGAGTGTGTCGGCGCCGGCGCCGCCGTCCAGCAGGTTTGCCTGCGCATTGCCTGTGAGCGTGTTGCGCAGCGCATTGCCCGCGCCCGAGAGCGCAGTACCGGTCAGCGCCAGCTTTTCGATGTTGTCGCCGAGCGTGTAGTCGATGGAGGCCCGCACTGTGTCGATACCGGTGCCGTCCATCGCCAGTTCCACCACCTGATCACGGGTGCTGGACACCACGTAGGTGTCGCTCCCGCTGCCGCCGCGCATCTCCACGGTGAGCAAGGGATTGGACACGACCCATGCCTGTACGGGCTGCCCTGTCTGGCCGGTGAGGAGGTCGGCCCCGTACAGTCCATAGCCGTTGAACGTGATGAGGTTGCCGTCGGCAGAAATGGTGGGCGCGCTGCCGGAAGCCATCTCGCCAGCGGCTGTCTTCGAGATCATTGCCACCTGTCCGGTGACGAGATCCTTGACGTACACCACGTCCAGCAAGGTGTTGTTGGTGCCGACACCCACGTTGGAGGAGGAACTGCTGAACACCACATAACGTCCGTCGGCGGACATGTCGGCGCTGCGCAGCGCGTTGTAGCTGTAGTCGAGCAAGGACACCCCGTTGTCCAGACACTCTCCGGCCGCGTTGCTGCTCACCAGCACGGTGGTGCCCGCAAGGGTGTCACGGAGGTACAGGTCGGCGGCAACGTTGGTGTCGGCGGAGACGAGGCTGTCCGCCGTCGAGAAGAGCACGAATCGGCCATCGCCCGAGACCGCCTCTGCCCGGCTGTCGTAGAACGGCCCCATGTTGCCGTCGTTGCCGACGGAGACGACGCTGAGATCACCTGTCTGCAGGTCTTTCAGCATCACTGCATAGTTGTTCGGTGCCTGCGGAGACAGCGCGCCGCGCACCATGTTGACGGCGCCAGTGGTGAACACCGCGTAACGGCCGTCATCCGAGAGGAAGGCACGGTCACTGGGCCCGAAGCCCTGGACGACGAAGAGCGCGCCGGTGGAAAAATCGTTCAAGGTGGAGGCACGCACCACGCCGCCGGTCTGCAGGTCTTTCACGAAGAGATCGACCTCTCCGTTGGTATCGCCCGACACCACATTGTCGGCGGCCGTGCTGAAGGCCACGTAACGGCCGTTGCCGGAAATGGCCTCGACACGGGCCGCAGCATTGGCCTGCGTGCCGTCAGCCGCGGAGGAGACCAGCGTCAGCTCGCCGGTACTCAGGTTGCGAACATAGGCCTGTGAGTTCAGCGAGGTACCGGCAAGCCCGCTGCCCGCCTCCACGGTGAAGGCCACGACATTCCCATCCAGGGACAGGCTGGCCTCGCCCGTCGCTGCGGGGAGTTGCAGGCCCGCGCCATCGACGGACACGCGCGTGGTGGTGCCTGTCGCGGTGTCGCGCAGGAACAGGTCCTGCAGGCTGTTCGTGTCACCGGCCACCAGGTCAGTGGCGGTCGTATCGAAGACGATGTAGCGACCCTCACCCGAAACCGCCGCGGCATGGGAAATGGACGCGTCGGCACGCCCGCCGGCGGCGTCCCCGGAGACCAGCGTCAGCGCTGTCGCAGGGCCTGCGCCGAGCAGCAGGTCATCGCCCGTGGTGCCCGTGAGCAGCCCCTTGTTGGCAACCCTGGGCAGCAACACCCGGCTGCCGTCGTCGAAGACGAAGGTGTCACCGCGAAACAGACCGGGCACCAGATTATCCAGCGTGATGCTCTTGCCGGGCGCGGAGACAACCGTCGCGCGGCCCGACGCGGACGGCGTGAGGCTGATGTCAGCGGCGCTCAGCGAGAGTCCGGAGAAGGTCAGCTGGTCGACACGGGGATCGAAGCCCACGACCTGGGCATTGGCGAGGGTGCTGAACAGGTAGGAAGCCATGGGGGGGTTCTCCGCAGTGTGAGCCCCTCAGCGGGGCGAGGTCTCCCGGGGTGCATCGGCGCCGGGCGAACCCGGTGCAAAGGCGTCACTGCGTACAGACGTGGCGCGCGAGCGTAGCGATCAAAAGCTTCGCATCCACAGGCTTGCTCAGGCAAGAGTCCATGCCGGCAAGGCGGCAACGCTCGAGCTCCTCGGGCAGGGCATAGGCCGTCATGGCGACGATGGGAGGGCAGGCATCGCCGAGGCGCTCACGCAGCTGCCGGGTGGCTTCCAGCCCGTCCATCTCCGGCATGTGGACGTCCATGAGCACGAGATCGACCGCCTGCGGCGCGGCGCAGACCATCTCCACGGCGCGCGCGCCGTTGTCGGCGATGCTCACCACCAAACCCTCGCGTTCGAGGAATTTGCGCGCTACCAGCTGGTTGACCGGCATGTCCTCGACCAGCAGGACGCGCCGACCGCGCAGGGCCGTGCCCGCCCCTGCCGCTGGTCGATCCGCGCCGGGCGCCTCGAGTGCAGGCTGCAACGGCAACACGAAGGAAAAACAGGCCCCTTCTCCCGGCACCGATGCGACGCTGATCTCGCCACCCATCAACCGCACCAGATCTGCGCTGATGCTG
>JBILEG010000454.1:0-3223 GCA_044352225.1 Pseudomonadales bacterium
GCGCAAGAAAGTCTTCGCGCAGGAGCATCTGCGCTACCACGTGAACGTGCTGGTGGACAACGACGGCGCCACCACCGCGCCCGTGCTCTATGAAGACAATCCCACGCTGCAGAACGTGCTGGGGCGCGTGGAGCACATCGCGCAGATGGGCACGCTGACCACCAATTTCAGCCTGATCAAGCCCGGCGCCCTGCACCGTGCGAACGGTGGCTATCTGGTGCTGGATGCGCGCAAGGTGCTGGCGAACGGTTTTACCTGGGAGGCGGTGAAGCGCGCGATCCGCTCACGCGAGGCGCGGATCGAGTCCGTAGAGCGGATGCTGAGCCTGGTGAGCACCACCTCGCTGGAGCCTGAGCCTATCCCGCTCGACGTGAAGATCGTGCTGGTGGGTGACCGTTACATATATCACCTGCTGCGCACCTACGACCCGGAATTCAGCCTGTTCTTCAAGGTGAGCGCGGACTTCAGCGACACCATGGGGCGCAGCCCCGAGGCGGAGCTGCTGCACGCACGGCTCATCGCCACCATGGCGCGGCGCGCGTCCTGCAAGCCGCTCTCGGCCGCGGGACTCTGCCGCATGATCGACCAGGGTGCGCGCGAGGCGGGCGACGGAGCGCGGTTGTCGCTGCACATCGGCGAGTTGGTCGATCTGCTGCACGAGGCCGATTACTGGGCCACGCACGCGGGCTCCGCGCACATCGACGCCGCACACGTGGAACAGGCGGTGGACCACCGCATCTACCGCAACAACCGGTACCAGGAGCTGCTGGCCGAGCAGGTCTCGCGCGGGGTGATGCTGCTCTCCACCGAGGGCACATGCGTCGGGCAGGTGAACGCGCTCTCCGTGATCGATCTTGGCGATTACCGCTTCGGGCGCCCGGCGCGCATCACGGCCACCGCGCGCCCCGGCTCGGGCAAGCTGCTCGACATCGAGCGCGAGACCGAACTCGGCGGCCCGCTGCACTCCAAAGGCGTGATGATCCTCGGCAGCCTTCTCGCCACGCGCTACGCGGGCGAGACGCCGCTCTCGCTATCGGCGAGCATCGTGTTCGAGCAATCCTACGGGCGCGTCGACGGGGATTCCGCCTCGATGGCAGAGCTGATCGCGCTGCTCTCGGCGATTGCAGAAGCGCCGCTACGCCAGGACCTGGCCATCACCGGTTCCGTGAACCAGCACGGCGAGATGCAGGCCATCGGCGGCGTGAACGAGAAGATCGAGGGCTTCTTCGATACCTGCGCGGCGCGCGGGCTCACGGGCACACAAGGCGTGGTGATCCCCGCCTCGAACGTGCAGCACCTGATGCTGAAACCCGCCGTGGTCGAGGCCTGCCGCGGCGGGCGCTTCCACATCTTCGCGGCAACGAGTCTGGAAGATGCTGCTACCGCCCTCACGGGCCTGCCTGCAGGCGAGCGCCTGGCGGATGGCAACTTCACGCCGGGCTCTTTCGACGAGGAAGTGCGCAAGCGCCTCGCGCACTTCGCAGAACTCACGCGCAAGCAAGGGCAGGAGGCCGGCGGCGAGAGGGCGGAGAAGCCGTGACGCCCGCGGAACTGCAGGAGACCTCGCGCATGCGGCGCCTGTTGCTGGCGCTGGATGCGCAGGACCGCCCGCAGCAGCAGATCGCCGCGGCAGCGCTGCTTGCCGCGGCGCTGGGCGCGCGCCTCGAGGTGCTGTTGCTGGAAGACGAGGAGCTGCACGCTGCGGCGGCGTTGCCGATCATGCAGGAGATTTCGAGTGCCTCCGCGCGCGAGCGCGAACTCTCTCCCGCCCGGCTGGAGCAGGCGCTCCGCGCGATCAGCCGCGAGGCGGAGGCCGGCTTCCGCGCGGCGGTGGAAGACGGCGAAGGCCGGTTCAGGGTGCTACGCGGCCCGCGCAACCAGGCGCTCGAACGGGCCGCCGAGGGGGTGGATCTGCTGCTTCTGCCAGGCCGGCGCGGGGTGCTGCGGTTCCGGGTGGTCGCGGTGAGCCTGCAATGCGTGTTCGCGATCTTCGGCGACACGCCCGCGGGCAAGCGCACGCTCGACTTCGCCGGGCAGTTGGCGCGGCAAACGGGGCGTTCGCTGGAGCTGATCGTGGCCGGGGCGCTTGCGGCTACGTCTGCGGACCGACTGTCTGGCGCAGCGCGTCACGAGTTTCCGGCGGGGACGCCCCTGGAGCGCCTCCTGCAGGCGGCGGACACGGGGCCGGGAAGCATCCTTGTGCTGTCGCGTGATATCGCGACGGCTGATGCGGCGCAGCTTGTCGCGCTGCGGTGTGAGGTGTTGCTGGTGAGTTGAGGATCAACACCACCATCGCCAGCCGGTTTCAGGGGGACTCGCCACGCTGCAGCACCACCTTGTCGCGCTCGACGATGCGACGGAATGCATCTCCCATGCGGGCCCAGTCGACCACATCGACCTTCCACGGCAGATCCGACTCCGCGAAGGCCTCGTTCAGCGCTGCGAGTACATCTAGGGACAGGGGTTCGTCGCACATGATGGCCAAATCCAGATCGGAATAGGGCTTGGCACATTGGCGAGCACGCGAGCCGAAAGCCCAAACCTGTCGCTCAGGTACATGCGCGCGAAGGATGGCCTTCACCAGGTCGAGGTCTGCCTCGGCGGCCTCCACACTCGGGCTATGGCCCGTGGCTGGGTTCACGGCCGGTTCCGCGCCTGCAGTTCGCTCAGCAAATGGGCGGCCTCCTCCATGAACGAAGGGATCTCTGCTGCCACGTCCTTCGCCACCGCCTCGTCGTAGGTGTGGCTGGTCTTTCCACGCAGTTCCCGGAAGCGTCGCCACACCGGCCAATCGCTGCGCAAAAGGCCCTGCTCGTTAGCTGAGCGGATCAGGTACTGAAAGTCAGCCGTGTCGTATGCCTGCGGGTTGGGTGCCGACTGCTCCAGCTGGCGCTTGAGCATCTTGTGCGACAACTCGTAGGTGAACTCGAAGCGCTGGATGAGCCCATCGCGCAGTTGTGTATCCGCGGGTTCTGCCGCGCTGCGGGCCAAGCCCTCACGCAGGCGCGCGACGGCGTTTTCCAGCGGTGTCAGATCCAAGGGCATGTGCGGGCCTTCTGGTCACAGGCACCGGGCTGGCTTGCCTCGGCAGCAAGGAGAGTAGCGTGAAACGGGCACTTGGCGAAGAAACCCGGGTTCGGCAATGCCCTCATGCTGATCACGCCCCGATGCGGGTGATCTCCCGCGATTCGCTCTGCTACGATACGGCCTCTTTCGCATCCCA
>JBILEG010000456.1:0-3206 GCA_044352225.1 Pseudomonadales bacterium
GCAGCAGGTAGACCGCGAGTTCGCTGCGCTTGCCGCCTTCCGGCGTGACCAGATAGGTCTTGTTGCGATCGAACTCCCGCAACCGTTTGCGCAGCACCACCACGGGCATGTTCATGGCACCCTCGATGTGCTCCTGCCGGTACTCGGCGGGAAAGCGCACGTCGAAGATCTCGTAACCGATGCCCGCTCCCGAGAGAAAGGTCCGCGCCTTCGCGAGATCAATGGTCTGGATCAGCGAAGACTTGAAGATCGCATCGAACTGCGCGCGGGTGAGGCGGCCCAGCACGCCGTCGCTGACCATGCGCACCGTGGCGTTGCGCACGGTGTCGGCCACGAGGGCTTCCTCGCCGAAATAATCCCCTGGCACCAGATCGAAAGTCTGCCCCTTGTAGGGGCCCGCTTCCTCGGTGAAGACCCGCGCATCGCCCTGCTGCAGGATGTAGAAGTGATCGCCGTGTGTGCCGGCTTTCACAACGTCCTGCCCGGCGCTGAAGGGCACACGCTCGAGCTCGATGAAGCAGCGCTGGATGTTGGTGGCGGAGAGGTGCGACATCAGCGGCGCTTCCAGCAGCCGCCCCATCCAGTCCTCGGAATACTCGTCGTCGAAGCGGGCGACTTCAAGGCGCTCGTCGGTGTCTTCCACGATCACCACATCGAAGCTGCCGCCGTCGTCCTCGACGGTGAGCAAGGCATCCATCGCCTCGCGCTTGAGCACCAGCACCTTGCAGTCACTGGTGGCGCGCACCGAGGAGCCGTTGCGCGCCTGGTGCTCCAGCGCGAATCGCGCCTGGCTGCCACCGGCGGCGATCAGGTTGCGGTTGTCAAAGGACTCCCGCGCCTCGACCTCGCCCTCGAGCAGCAGATAGCTCACGTCGGCAGGTGGCGCCTTGCGGAACAGGAACTGGCCCTTGGCGAGGGTGATCACCGAGGCGCCGCCCAGCACGCGGTCCATGTCCTTGGCGGTCATCAGCGTGAGGGGGTGGAAGCGTTGCAGTGCTTCGAGCGTGAGTTCGATGCCGTCTACCCGGGCCATGGTTCAGTCCTTTCAGGAAGCGGCGCGCTGCCGCAGCACCTCGACGGCAGGCAGCGCACGACCCTCGACGTACTCGAGGAAGGCGCCACCGCCCGTGGAAACATAGGAGATCCGCTCCTGCACCCCGAAGACCTCGAGCGCGGCCAGCGTGTCGCCGCCACCGGCGAGCGAAAAGCCCGCGCTGTCGGCCACCGCATTCGCCACCGCCCGGGTGCCGCCCGCGAACTGCGGGATCTCGAAGACGCCCACCGGGCCGTTCCACAGGATGGTACCGGCGCCCTTGATGATCTGCGCGAAACGCGCCGCGGTGCGCGGCCCGATGTCGAGGATCATGTCACCCGGGCCCACGTCCGCCACGTTGACGGTACGCGCCTCGGCGTCATCGGCGAAGCGGTCGGAGACCACCACGTCTTCGGGCAGCGGGATCGAGGTTTTCTGCATCAGCGCGCGCGCGGTGTCGACCAGGTCGGCCTCGGCAAGGGATTTGCCGATCGGGTGCCCGGCCGCCGCGAGAAAGGTGTTGGCGATACCGCCACCGACGATCAGCTGATCGACCTTGCCCGAGAGCTGCTCCAGCACCGAGAGTTTGGTCGAAACCTTGGAGCCGCCCACGATGGCGAGCAAGGGGCGCGCCGGGTGCTGCAGCGCGCGCCCGAGGGCATCGAGCTCGGCGGCAAGCAGCGGGCCGGCGCAGGCAACCGGCGCGAAGCGCGCCACACCGTGGGTCGAGGCTTCGGCACGGTGCGCGGTGGCAAAGGCGTCCATCACATAAATGTCGCAGAGCGCTGCCATGCGCCGCGAAAGCGCCTCGTCGTCGTCTTTCTCGCCCTTCACGAATCGCACGTTCTCGAAGAGCGCGATGCCGCCCTCGGCCACCTCCACGCCATCGAGCCAGTCCGTCACCAAGGGCACGGGGCGGCCCAGAAGCTCCGTCAGCCGTTGCGCCACCGGTGCGAGCGTGAAGGGGGCGTTATCGGCCTCTGGCGCGCCGGCCTTGGGTCGGCCCAGATGGGACATGACCATGAGCCTGGCGCCGCGCTCCAGCGCGAGTCGCAACGTGGGCAGGGCGGCGAGCAGGCGCGCATCGCTGGTCACGCGGCCGTCCTTCACCGGCACGTTCAGATCTTCGCGGATCAGCACCCGCTTGCCACGCAGATCGAGGTCGCTCATGAGGATCACGGACATCTCGGGTCTCCTTGTCTTTGTTTCCTTGCGGGTTCACGCGCCAGACGAACAGCGGGAATGCCAATATAACGCGACATCCAGCATGCGGTTCGCGTAGCCCCACTCGTTATCGAACCAGATCAACACCTTCAGCAAGCGCTTGCCGCCCAGCCGGGTCTGTGAGGCATCCACCACGCCGGAGCGCGGGTCGTGGATGAAATCGCAGGAGGCGAGCGGCTCGGAGGTGTAGCCGAGAATGCCATCGAGCGCGCCCTGCGCCACCTCGTGCAGCACGGCGTTCACTTCGGCAACGCTGGTGTCCCGCCCCAGCACCACCGAGAGATCGATGGCCGAGACGTTCAGCGTGGGCACCCGCATCGCCTGCGCCTCGAAGCGCCCGGCGAGCGCCGGCAGCACGCGCCCGATGCCGGCCGCCAGCCCGGTATCCACCGGGATGATCGACTGCAGCGCCGCGCGGGTCTTGCGGAGATCGGTGTTGTGATAGGCGTCGAGCACCGGCTGGTCGCTCATGGCCGAGTGGATGGTGGTGATCACGCCCGTCTCGACCCCGAAGGCCCGCTCCAGCACATCGATCACGGGCACGATGCAGTTGGTGGTGCAGGAGGCGGCCGAAACCACCGTGTGGGAGGGCCCCAGATCATGGTGGTTGATGCCATAAACCACCGTGGCGTCCACGTCCGGGTCGGCCGGTTGCGAGAAAAGAACCCGCTTCGCACCCCGCCGCAGGTGCTCGATAGCACGCGTGCGGGAACTGAAACTGCCGGTGCACTCGAACACCAGCTCCGCACCCACGCTCTCCCAATCCAGAGCCTCCAGAGCGGAGTGATGGCTCACCCGCAGCTGTCTGCCGTCGATCCGGAGTTCGCCCTCGCTGTGCTCGACCCAGCCGGGGAAGCGCCCGTGGGTGGAGTCGTAACGGGTGAGGTAGGCCATGGTCTCGAGGTTGGCGAGCTCGTTGAGAGCCACGATCTCGAGCTGCTCGCCGAGC
>JBILEG010000455.1:0-3206 GCA_044352225.1 Pseudomonadales bacterium
CGATGGCGCGCTGGCCTGTATCGCGCGGCGGCGCCTCGATGCCACACAACGAACGCACCGCGGACTGGGCGCCATCCGCGCCCACCACCAGCGCCGCCTGCACACAGAGGCCGGAGGCGAACTGCAGTTGCACCGGGCGGCCGGTCTCATCGGGCAATCGCAGCGAGACGAGCGTCTCGCGGCTGCGCAACTGCACGCGCGGCTGCATCGCAAGCGCGCGCAACAGCGCCGCCGTGATCCAGCGGTTCTCGACGAGGTATCCCAGCTCCGATGCGCCGATATCGGATGCATCGAAGCTGATGCGGCCGGTGCCGTCTTCTTCCCAGACCCGCATGGCCTGGTAGGCGCAACGCGCTGCATCGGGCAATGCCGACCAGCCGCCTGCCGCTTCGAGCACGCTTCGCGAGGCCACGTTGATCGCGCTGACGCGCGGGTCCACATCGGCGATGCAGGCGGGTAGCGATGGCAGTGCCGCCTGAGGCTCGGCTGCCTCGCAGAGCAGCACGTCCAGTCCTTGTTCGGCCAACAACGCAGCGAGAGCCGCACCGGCCATGCCCGCGCCGACGATCGCAACATCCGTGCGTTGCAGGCTCACAGCCCGATCCCCGTGGCCTTGCGCACGAGCAGGCTGCGCGCCGCTGGCATCAGTTCCAGGCTCACCAGCCCCATGCCCCGCGCAGCCGCCACGGGCAAGAGCCCGCTGCCGAAGATGCGCGGCAAGAGATCACTGAAGCCGATGGTGCGCGCGTGATCGGCAAGGCGTGACTGCGCATAGCCCTCGAGTACGCGGAGGCTCCCGGGCGGCGTGCCCGTCGCGTGGGCACTGCGCAGCACCTCGACCAGCGCCGCCACATCGCGCAGCGAGAGATTGAAGCCCTGCCCCGCCACCGGGTGCAGCGTGTGCGCGGCATTGCCCAGCACCACGATGCCCGCCCGCACCTGCTCGGCGGATTGCACCAGCGAGAGCGGATAACTCCCGCGGTTGCCCGCCGCAAGCAAGCGCCCCAGCCGGTAGCCGAAGGCAGGCTGCAGGCGACGCAGAAAGGCGCGCTCGTCCAACGCAAGGATCTCTGCTGCTTCGTCTGCCTCCTTTACCCACACGAGCGCGCTGCGCGAGCGGCCGTCCTCTGCACGGGTGAGCGGAAGCATGGCGAGCGGGCCGGCATCACAGAAACGCTCGAAGGCACGTCCGCCGTGCGCCGTTGCATGCGCGATGTTCGCGATCACGGCTACCTGGCCGTAGTTGCGCTCCTCGGTGCCGATGCCGAGCTGCGCCGCGAGCTTCGAGCGCGCGCCGTCGGCAATCACCGCGATGCCCGCGCGGATGTCGAATGTGTCTTCACCCGCGCGCACCGTGGCGATCGCGCCGCCGTCCGCGGCACGCACCGATGCCACACTCGCGGGCGCAATGAGTTGCAGGTTCGCGCGATCACGCAAGGCACCGTGCAGCACGCTGCCCAGCCAGTGGTTCTCGACGATGTAGCCGAGTGCGGCCAGGCCTTCTTCGGCGGCGTCCATGCGCGTGGAGCCGAAGCGGCCCTGATCGGAGACGTGGATGTGCAGGATGGGCTCGGCGTGTCGCGCGACGGTGTCCCAGAGGCCGATGCTGCGCAGGAAGGCAACGCTCGAGAGCGAAAGCGCAGTGGAGCGCGCATCGAAGCTCGGCCGGTACACCGGCAGGCCACCGCTGCCCGGCTGCATCGGAAAGCTCTCGACCACGGCCACGCGGCAGAACGCCGCGAGCGCACAGGCGAGGCTCGCGCCCACCATGCCACCGCCGGCAATCACGACATCGCAGTGCTGCGTGTCGCTCATGCGCGCTGCCTCATCAGCTTCTCGATGTCATCGGGCAGCTTCGGCGCTTCCGCGCTCAGCACCTGGTGGCCCTTTCGCGTGACCACGACATCGTCCTCGATGCGGATGCCGATACCGCGCCACTTCTTGGCCACGGTGTGGTTGTCGGGCGCGACGTAGATGCCCGGCTCCACTGTGAGCACCATGCCCGGCTCCAGCACACGCCATTCGTCACCGAGCTTGTAATCGCCCACATCGTGCACGTCCATGCCCAGCCAATGCCCGGCGCGGTGCATGTAAAACGGGCGGTAGGCCTCGGTCTCGATCAATTCGTTCACTTCACCGTCCAGCAGCCCGAGATCCCGCAGGCCTGCGGTGACCACCTTTACGGTGGCATCGTGCGGCTGGTTCCAGTGGTGGCCAGGTTTGACGGTGCGGATGGCGGCGAGCTGGGCCTCGAGCACCACCTCGTAGAGCGCGCGCTGCTCGCGGCTGAAGCGTCCGTTCACAGGAAAGGTGCGCGTGATGTCGGAGGCGTAGTGCTCGTACTCGCAGCCTGCATCCACCAGCACCAGATCGCCGTCGCGCAGCAGGGCGCTGTTTTCGATGTAATGCAGCACGCAGCCGTTGGCGCCGCCTCCCACGATGCTGGTGTAAGCCGGAGAGCGTGCGCCATTGCGCATGAACTCGTGCAGCAGCTCTGCCTCGAGCGCGTACTCCGGCATCCCGGGCTTGCAGCTCTGCATGATCCGCGCGTGCGCTGCCGCAGAAATCGACGCCGCGCGCTGCATCACGCGCAGCTCCTCGCTGCTCTTGATCAGCCGCAGTTCGTGGAGCAGGTGATCGAGGTCGAGGAACTCGCCCGGCGGGTGCGCGCCGGCACGCACTTTCGCGCGGATCTTGTTGATCCAGCCCATCACGCGGGTGTCGAACTCGGGCTGGCGTCCGAGCGCGTAATACAGGCGGCGTCGGCCTTCGATCAGGCCGGGGAGGATGTCGTCGATATCGCCGATAGGGAAGGCGTCGTCCGCGCCGAAGCGCGCGCAAGCACCCTCGGGGCCCGCGCGCACGCCGTCCCAGAGTTCGCGCTCGGCATCGCGCTCGCGGCAGAAGAGCAGGAACTCGCCGTGCTTGCGTCCGGGAATCAGCGCGAGCACGGCCTCGGGTTCGGCAAAACCGCAGAGGTAGTGGAAATCACTGTCCTGCCGGAAGGGCCAGGCCGAGTCCCGGTTGCGATACTGCGTGGCGGCGGCGGGGATGATGGCGATGCTGTCGGGCTCCATCAACTCCATCAGCGCGCGACGCCGGCGTGCGAACTCCGCAGTGCCGATGCGTGGCCCGGGGCTGCGGAGCAGAGGCGCGCGCAGGCGTGCGTTCAATGCAGCGCACCGGGCGGCGGCGGTGCGCGCTCG
>JBILEG010000071.1:0-11356 GCA_044352225.1 Pseudomonadales bacterium
CAACGCGACTTAGCCGTGCACCGACCGGACGATGTAGCTCCCGGATTTCCCGTCGAGTTCCAGTTCCAGCAGCTGGCGTGACTGCAGCTCTTCCAGCATCGCCGCGAAGGTCCGGAAGCCGTGATAGCGCTCGTTGAAGCCGGGTTTGAGCCGCTTCAGCGTCTGCTTGACCATCGAGGCCCAGACCTTGTCTTCCTGTCCGCGTTCGTTGAAGAGGTCCTCGAGGGTGGCCATCACCATGTCCAGGCCTTCCTGACGGCGCTCGTCTTCGGGCGCGGTGTCGGTGCGTGCTGCGGGCGTCTCGGCGCTTTCCGCGGCTGCCGTTGCAGCAGGCGTCTCTGAGCCCGCTGCGGGCGCGGTTTCGCTCACCGCAGCGCCTTTGCCCGAGCGTCGCCGCGAGCGGCTGCGCTTGGCGGCGGGTGCGGCGGCAGGTGCAGCGGGGGGCTCTTCCGGGGCGGGCGCTGTGGCGGGCGCCGCCTGTTTCTCTTCCGCGGCAGGCTTCTCCGCGCGCTTGCGCCCACGGCGTGGCTGCCCGCCGGGTTCGCGCACCAGATCGTCGTAGAAGATGAATTCGTCACAACCCGAGATCAGCAGGTCGGAGCTCGAGTTCTTCACGCCCACGCCGATCACGGTCTTGTTGTTCTCGCGCAGCTTGCTCACCAGCGGCGAGAAGTCCGAGTCACCGCTGATCACCACGAAGACATCGACGTGGGATTTGGTGTAGCAGAGGTCGAGCGCGTCCACGACCATGCGTATGTCGGCGGAGTTCTTGCCGCTCATGCGCACGTGCGGTATCTCGATCATCTCGAAGGAAGCCTCGTGCATGGCGCGCTTGAATTCCTTGAAGCGCTCCCAGTCGCAGTAGGCCTTCTTCACGACGATGTTGCCCTTCAGCAGCAATCGCTCCAGCACCTTGCGTATGTCGAAGGCGGGATAGCGCGCGTCGCGCACGCCGAGCGCGACGTTCTCGAAGTCGCAGTAGAGCGCCATGTTGCGCGTGCCGGTTTTGTCGTTCATGGATTCGTTCCGTGGATGCCGGAAAACACTCCGGCGTGATTCAGCCCAGTCCGAAGAAGCTGCGGATGCGGGCAAGCAGGTCGAGGTGGTTCGCCTGCGGCACAGCGGTGACGGCGGCGTCCCGGCGCAGTGCGTCGAGCTCCGCCGCGCGTGTCACCAGCACGCGCGAGAGTTCCTGTGCGATGTCGGGGCGCGCCTGTATCACACCCTGGAAGCCCGCCTTGTCGAGGCGGTAGCACTCGAGATCCGTCACGGCGCAGACGGTGGCCGAGCGCGGCTCGCCCGTCAGCATGCCGCGCTCACCGAAGATGTCGCCTGCGCCCATCGTCGCCACGCGGCTGCGCTTGCCGTTCAGTTCATCGACGATCTCGGCTTCGCCGTTGATCACCAGGTAAAGCCAGTGCGCCACTGCGCCCTTGCGTGTGACCACATCGCCAGCAAGGAAGGGCGCGTGCACCAGGTGCGCCGAGACGATCTGCTTTTCCTCGTCCGAGAGCGTTGCGAACAGTGGCACGCGCGAGAGCGCCCGGAGGCGGCGCAGCTGTTCTTCGCCGGCGAGTATCTCGCGGCGCGCGGCGTCCTCTGCCAGCACGATGCGCTCCTCGCGGCGGGTCGAGGTGCGGATGCCGGCACGCTCCAGCCCGGCGAGCGCGTGGGCGCGCACGCGCGAGTCGGTGGGGTCGTCTTCGCGCGCGTCGCACAGCCAGTAACGCAGCGCGTAGCGGCCGCAGCCCTCGGTGACGTCCATCAACACGGCGCTGGGCTCCGGGTCCCGCGCCACCAGCGGTATCTCGGCGTCGATCACAGCGCGCTGCAGCACCTCGCAGACGCGGGTGGGCGGCGCTGCGGCCTCCACCGAGAACCAGACCCAGCGGCGCCAGCGCATCTCGGGGTCGCTGCGCGACCCCATCACCATGAAGCGGTTTTTCATCAGCAGGCTGTTGGGTACGTAGACGGTTTCGCGGTTGCGTGTCTCGATGGCGGTGAAACGCCAGCGCACATCGCTCACGCGGCCACGCACGCCGTCGACGTCGACCCAGTCGCCCACGCGCATCGAGCCGTCGAGTTGCAGCACGATGCCGCCGAGTATGTTGCCAAGCGTGTCCTGCATGGCGAAGGCGATCACAGCGGTGATCACAGCCGAGGTGGTGATCAGGCTCGCGAGGTTCACGCCCACCATGCCGAGCCACACCAGGCCCCAGAACACCATCACGCCCAAGCCGCAGAGATCCTCCACGATCCGCACCACCCGCACGCCCATGGCGGGCAGCAGCAGGTGGAAGAGCATGAGCATGCCAAGGCGCACCATCGACACACCGGCCAGCAGTGTTGCGGCGTGGTGGGCGATGTCTGCCGTACGCGCGGCCGACAGTGCGGTTGCGGAGATGGCGATCCCTTCGGCCAGCGCACAGGCGACCAGCAGCATGAGCACGTGACTGACCGTGCGTCGTTGCGCGGGCCGCAGCGCGCGCAGCAGAACCGACAGCAGCAGGCCCACACCGATGCAAAGCAGAACTTCCGTGCGGAACGCCGGGCTCATGGTCTGTACTCCTCCGGCGCCAGCGGGCGCCTTGCCCTCACCTTAACGCAAAGGCCCGAGGTGCCGGAACCGCGCTGTCGGGGGCATGGCCCCCTCCTACGGGCCAGGGTGATGTCGGGGGCATGGCCCCCTCCTACGGGCCAGGGTGATGTCGGGGGCATGGCCCCCTCCTACGGGTCAGGGGATGTCGGGGGCATGGCCCCCTCCGCCACCGGTGCGGTATGTTCCGCGCCTGCCCATCGGAGAACACCGACCATGCCCCGCCAAGCCCTCTCGCTCGGCCTCGCCGCACTCTGCCTGTGGTCTGCGGTTTGCCGCGCGGAGCTCAGCCCCGAAGAAACCGCCATCGCCACCGCCGCGCAGAAACGCGCCAGCGCGGCCGAGGCCCTGCTCGAACGCGCGGTCAACATCCAGAGCCCCACCGAGAACGTCGCCGGTGTGCGCGCCGTGGGCGATCTCTTCGCAGCCGAGTTGCGGCGCATCGGTATGCAGACGCGCTGGATCGACATGCCCGATGGCATGCACCGTGCCGGGCACCTCGTGGCCACGACGGGTGGCAGCAAGGGCAAGCGCGTACTGATGCTCGGGCACATGGACACGGTGCTTTCCGGTGAACCTTTCCGTCGCGAGGGCAACATCGCCCATGGCACCGGCTCCGACGACATGAAGGGCGGCATCGTCGTCATGCTGCTCGCCCTGCAGGCCATGGCGGACGCGGGCGTGCTGGCGGACACACGGCTGACGGTGATGCTCACCGGCGACGAGGAAGACGTGGGCATTCCGCTCGGGGCGAGCCGCGGCCCTATGCTCGAATTCGCGAAAAACAGCGATGTGCTGCTCGGTTTCGAGGCGGCCTTCGAGGGCACTGCAACTATCGGACGCCGAGGCGCCGGTTCCTGGACCTTGCGTACCTCGGGCGAGACGGGTCATTCGAGTCAGATCTTTTCGGAAGCAAGGGGCAGTGGCGCCATTTTCGAGGCCGCACGCATCCTCGAGGCCTTCCGGTCCGAGCTGGGCGGCGAGCGCTATCTCACCATCAACCCCAGCGTGATCGTGGGCGGCACCACCGCCAGCATGGAGGACATCGCGGGCAAGGCCGAGGGGAAGACCAACGTCATCGCTCCCACTGCCATCGTGCGTGGCGACATCCGCTTCATCAGCATCGAACAGGAGCGCAGTGCCCGCGAGCGCATGCAGGCCATCGTCGCCCGCCACGCACCGCGCACCGGCGCCACGCTGGTCTTTCACGAAAGCTACCCCGCCATGACGCCCACGCCGGGCAACGAGGCGCTGCTCGCGCAACTCGATGCCGCCAGCCGCGATCTGGGGCAGGGCCCGGTGGCGGCGCTTGACCCGGGCAAACGCGGCGCCGGCGACATCGGCTTCGTTGCGCATCTCGCGCCCGGTCTGGACGGGCTGGGCAGCGCGGGCGGCAAGAACGCGCACGCACCCGGCGAGTACACCGACATCTCGAGCCTGCTCCCGATGGCGACGCGCACCGCCGTGCTCCTCCATCGCCTCTCGCGCTGAGGTGCCGGCCATGTCTTCAGCACCCGCAAACGCGCGCCGTGGCACGTTCCGGGAACGGCTGGTGGGCTTCTGCCTCGTTACGGTTTTCCTGCTGCCGCTCGCCTTGCTCGGGCTTCTGATCCTTGCGGGAGTGCTGTTCTTCGGCAGCACGGCGCGCGGGCGCCACGGGGTACGGGCGCTGGATCATTTCGTGAACGCGGCGGTGTTCGACGGCCTCGCGTGGGAGTCCGTTTCCTCGCACGCGTGGCGTGAGCGCGAGCGTCCGTGGGCGCGGCTGGTCATCTGGTGCACCGACCGCTTCCAGCAGGATCACTGCCGGCGCGCGAACAGGCGCGAGCAGCACGTGGTCGATCTGGTGCTGCAAAAAGGGCTCGAGAAGCAGACGATCTTCTGAGCCTTGCGCTCAGGGCTGAGCGGCATCTGGCAGCGGACGCAGCAGCACGATCCGGTCGCCCTTCTCGCCCGTGAACTGCGTGATGGGCACGAGCCTGGCGGATTCCCGCGCCAGCGCCTGTGCCAGATTCTCTTGCCCCTCGCGCAGCCGGATCGCCCAGACGGTGTCTGCACCGAAGGGCGCGCGCCCCTCGGCGAACACCAGATTCACGTCCCGCACCTCGTCCCATTCCCAGTGCAGCCCGCTGGCCGCGGCGAGCTGCTTGTCGTTGGTGAAGAGGTGCGTGCCGGGCGCGAGAGTGGCACGCATCCACTCGATACAGGCGAGCATGTGCGGCTTGCTGCGATCGAGCCCCAGCCCCCAGTCGAGCAGCAGCACCGCGGGAATGGCGGTGATCGCGACCAGGCGTCGCGTCCCCTCGACGCGCAGGCATTGCCGCGCCACGCCCTGCAGCGCACGCGCGGCGAGCGCGAGCAGGAGCAGTGCGGGCACCATGACGTAGCGGGTGTCGAGGAACTGCCGGTAGGCCACGAAGAGCCCTGCCATCAGCGTGCCGCAACCCAGCGCAAGGAAGAACGCTGGGCGCAGGGGCTCGGCGGGCAGGATGCCCCCGAGTCTGCGGCCAGACGCCACCAGCAGCACCTGTGCCGGCCCAAGGGTGTTCAACAGTTTGAAAACAAGGATGGTGAGCAGGCCGCCGGCGAGCGACAAACCGGCGACATCGTGCGAGTAGGGGTCGAGCACGCCCTGCGCATAGCGCGCTGCCGCTTCTGAGAACGCCCGCGGTATGGCCGCCAGCAAGTCGCCGGGTAACTGCGGCAGCTCGCGGGCGGGAGGGGCGAGCGCCCCTGCACGCGTGCCGAGCAACAGTGCCGCGGCGCCGAGTGGCAGCAGGATCAGCGACCAGGCGAACGCGGCATCCCGCAGCGCCCGCCAGCGGCCCCGCCAGAGCAGCGCGAGCGGCAGCACCGCGCCGAAGGCAAGTGCCTCCGGCTTGAACGCCGCGGCCAGCAGCACGCACACGGCCCACCCCGCGAGGCGGTGCCGGCCGCCCGCGCTGACGAAACGCAGGAAGAACACCAGGGCCGTCAGCAGCAGGCACCAGTAGCCCAGATCACGGATAACGAAGGCGAAGTAGTTGTTGATCTTCGGGTGCGCGAGCAGCAGAGCGGCCGCCCACGGTACCACCGAGGCATCGTCGTACAAGGTGCGGCAGAGCAGCAGGAAGGCTGCCACCATCCCGAGTACGCAGCTCGCGTTCAGCACGTGAGCGGAGGCCACGAAGCCCAGCCCCGTGATGCCGTGGATCACCGCGATCATGCCGGAGTAGAGCGGGCGGTCGAAGAGATCGAAACCCGAGGCGAGTCCGCCCTCGCTGATGCGCTCTGCGAGCATCAGGTAGAGCACGCCGTCCTCGTTCGGCAGGGGGCTGCGCAGGTTGGCGAACACGAACATCGCGAGGCCAGCCACCCCGTAGAAAAGGGCGGCGCGATGACGCGACAGCAGGGCCACTGCGCGGTTCATGGTGCCGGACGCAGCACCAGCACGCCGGGCCCGCCCGGCTCACCGAAACGCGCCACAGGCACGAGCCGCGCACCGTAGGCCGCGATGGCCGCGTCCAGCCCGGCGTCATCCCGGCCGAGATGGATCAGCCAGTAGTCTGTGCCCGAGACAGGTGCCTCCCCGGCGGTGATCTGCGCGGTTGCGGCGGGCAGTGTGTCCCACGCCACGACGCCGCCGCTGTAATAGGCGAGGCGGCCATCGTTGCTGAAGATGCGGCTGCCCGGTGGCACGCTTTTCTGGATCCACGCAATGCTCTCGGGCAGGTAGCTGCGGCGGCTGCCCACGCTCAGGAAGCCGTCGGCGAGCAGTGCCACCACCAGCACGCCCAGTCCGATACGCGCCGCCGTGGGGCGCGGGCTCTGCAGTGCCGCCAGCAGGAGTTCGCGCGCGGCGAAGGCGCAAGGCACCACCAGCGCGAGGCAGAGCGGCATCAGCTGCCGTCCACCCACGAATTGCTGCGCCGCGAGGAAAGCCCCGGCCACCACGAGGCCGCCGAGGACGAGCGAGCGCTGCAAACCGCGCCCACCCTCGGGCAGGAGCGAGCGCCGCGTGAAAGCTGCCCAGCCGAGCAGCAGCGCGTAGGCCACGCCCATCGAACGCAGAAGTTCGAGCAACAGCACCGCCGAGAGCGCGGCCGTGAGCGAGGCGCCGGCCATTCCCCCGGCGCGGTGGTTCAGCACCCGGTTGCCGAGTTGTGCAGCGGCCTCGCCGAAGCCGCTGCCGATGCCCTGCAGCGTGGACTGCAGTTGGCCGAAGACGGCGTCTGCCAGTGGCGGCACGAAGCCGAACCTGGCCGCTGCCACCAAGGGGGGCACCGCGAGCCCCAGCAGGGCCGCGTAGAGCCGGACCATTGCTTGCAGTTTGGGTGCCTCCGCGCCAGGTGCCAGACAGGCGAGCGGCAGCAGTGCGCCGAAGACCAGCGCCTCGGGCCGGAAGGCGGCCGCCACCGCGGTGAGCAGCGCCCAGCCGATCGCGTGTTCCCAGCGCGGGGACGCGAGGTAGCGTGCCAGCGGCACCAGTGATGCCACGAGGAACGCCCAGAAGCCGATGTCTGCCGCGATGTGTCCGCGGTATTCGTTCAGCCGCGGAAACAGCAGCAGCGCGAGCGCGCCCCAGAAAAAGAACCTGCGCTCGGTGCCCAGCAGTTCCAGCAGCGACGCGAAGCAGAGCGTGAGCATGGCGAGCAGCGCCGCATCCAGCACTTGCGCGCTGGCGATGCTGCCCAGCCCCGTGAGTGTTTGCAGCGCGGCGATCAGGAAGGCGTAGAGCGACCAGCCCGCGGGCGCCTCACCCGCGCCCGACATCGCGCCGAGTATGCCCTCCGACTGCAACAGGAAGGGGATGCCGTCCTCGTTTACCAGAGGATCACGCAGGATCGCGAGCCCCGACATCGCGAGGCTCGCCGCGGCGAGCAGGAGGTGGGCCGGCAGGCGGCTCCCGGCGCGTGCAACCGGCATGCTGTCCAGGGGAGAGTGCTCATTGGCAGTGATGGGGCGAGTATGCCGGATGGCCCGGGCCAAGTCAGCGCCGCCCCATCCGGGAGCGGGCCATGCCCGCGACAAGTGCCGTGCTACCATCGCCCGCACTCCACAGGCGGATCTCGTCGATGCAGGTACTGGTCACCGGCGCCAACGGCCAACTCGGCCACGAACTCGCGCGTACTGTACCGCCCGGTGTGGACGCGCGCTTCCTTGATCGCGCCGCGCTGGATCTTGCCGGCCCTGATGTCGAGGAGCGCGTGCTCGCCCTCGCCCCCCGCATCATCCTGAATGCCGCTGCCTACACCGCCGTCGATCGCGCCGAATCCGAATCCGATCTCGCCTTCCGTGTGAACGGCGCCGGCACCGGTGCGCTCGCCCGTGCCGCCGCGCGCCTAGACGCGCGGCTGGTGCACGTGTCCACGGATTTCATCTTCGACGGTGTCTCTGCCAGCCCCTGCCTGCCGGGCCAGGCGCCCGCGCCGGTGGGCGCCTACGGTGCCAGCAAACTGGAAGGCGAGCGCCAGGTTCGTGCGGCCCTGCCCGGCGCGATCATCCTGCGCACGGCCTGGGTCTATTCCGCCCACGGTGCCAATTTCGTGAAGACGATGCTGCGCCTGATGGGCAGCCGTGACCGCCTCGGCGTGGTCGCAGACCAGATCGGCACGCCCACATGGGCCAAAGGCCTTGCGCAGGCCGTGTGGGAGTTGGGGCTCGGGACACAGTCAGGTCTTACGCTGCACTGGACGGATCTCGGCGTGGCGAGCTGGTATGACTTTGCCGTCGCCATCCAGGAAGAAGCGCTGGAACGTGGCCTTCTTTCGCGCGCGGTGCCGGTCGAGCCGATCCGCACCGAGGACTACCCCACGCCCGCGCGCCGCCCGGCCTACAGCGTTCTCGACAAGACCGATACCCTCGCGCTGCTCGCCGCGCCACGCCAGCACTGGCGCGCGGCGCTGCGGCAGATGCTGGACGAACTGAAGGAGCAGACCTGAGATGACACGCACGCTGCTGGTGACCGGTGCCGCCGGTTTCATCGGATCGAACTTCTGCCATGACTGGCTCGCCCGCCACCCCGGCGACCGGCTGATCGGCTATGACGCGCTCACCTACGCGGGCAACCGCGCGAACCTTGCCGCGCTTGCCGGGCACACCGGTTTCCGTTTCGTGCACGCCGATATCCGCGATACCGCGCGTGTCTCCTCGCTGCTGCGCGAGGAAAGCATCGACACGATCGTGCACTTCGCTGCCGAGAGCCACGTCGACCGCTCCATCACCGGTCCCGATGCCTTCATCGAGACCAACGTTGTGGGCACCCACAGCCTGCTGAAGGCGGCGCGCGAGGTCTGGCTTGCAGGGTCGGGCAAAGCGCACCGCTTCCACCACGTCTCCACCGACGAGGTTTACGGCTCGCTAGAGCCCGATGCGCCGGCCTTCACCGAAACCCTCGCCTACGCGCCTAATTCACCGTATTCCGCGAGCAAGGCCGGTTCCGATTACCTGGTGCGCGCCTACCACCACACCTACGGCCTCGAGGTGAGCACCAGCAACTGCTCGAACAACTACGGGCCCTTCCACTTCCCCGAAAAACTGATCCCGCTCTGCATCACGCGCCTGCTCGCCGGCGAGCCGCTGCCCATCTACGGCGATGGCCTCAACATCCGCGACTGGCTTTACGTGACCGATCACTGCCGCGGCATCGAACTGGTGATCGAAGGCGGCCGCCCCGGCGAGAGCTACAACATCGGCGGCAACAACGAGTGGGCGAACATCCACATCGTGAACCTGCTCTGTGATCTTGCCGACGAAGCCTTCGCCGCCGATGCCACGCTCGCGGCGCGCTTCCCGGCTGCGCCGCCTGCCCGCGGGCAGGCCTCGCGCTCGCTGATCACCTACGTGAGAGATCGTGCGGGCCACGATCGCCGCTACGCCATCGACGCGCGCAAGATCATGGGTGAACTGGGCTATCTGCCGGCCGAGAGCTTCGAGACGGGTATCCGCAAAACCTTCGCGTGGTATCTGGCCAACGAAGGCTGGTGGCGCGCGATCCAGGACGGCAGCTACCTGCAGGCGCAATGAATCACGGCGCCTTCAGCGCCTTACCCGGATGAACTCGCGGTACCCGGCATGAACGACAGCGCTACCGAAACCCTCGACATTGTCATCATCGGGGCCGGCTTCTCCGGCATGTACGCGCTCCATCGCCTGCAGCGCGACTACGAGGTGCTCTGCCTCGAGGCGGGTGATGGCGTGGGCGGCACCTGGTACTGGAACCGCTACCCCGGCGCGCGTGTCGACATAGAGAGCGCGGAGTATTCCTACGGATTCGACAACGATCTGCAGCAGGAATGGCGCTGGCCCGAACTCTTCGCCGCGCAGCCCGATCTCGAACGCTACGCCAACCACGTGGCAGACCGCTTTGCACTGCGCGATCGCATCCGGCTCTCGACGCGCGTCACGCGGATGCGCTTCGACGGGAGCAGCAACCTCTGGCATGTGTGGACGGACGCTGGCGGCCATCTGGTCTGCCGCTACGTCATCGCGGCAACCGGCAGCCTCACGGCATCGAACACCCCGGAATGGCCTGGCCGCGAGAGTTTTCGCGGGCAGGTGCTGCACACCACCGAGTGGCCGCGCGAGGGCGTGGATTTCCGCGGCAAGCGCGTGGGTCTGGTGGGCACGGGTTCCTCCGGCGTGCAGGCCGCACCCATCATCGCGGAGCAGGCAGAGCACCTGTACGTGTTCCAGCGCACGCCGGCGTTCAGCATGCCTTCGGGCAACCGCCCGGTGGACCCCGACTACGAACGTGACTGGAAAGCGCATTACCCCGAGCGCCGCAAGCAGATGCTCGAGACCTACGGCGCCTCGCTGGTGAAGTACCCGACGGTCTCGGCGCTGGAGTGCAGCAAGGAAGAGCAGGACCGCATTCTCGAGGCCGCGTGGAATTCCCGTAGCGCGTTCCAGCTTCTGGTCTGTTTCACGGACGTACTGACCGACATGGCCGCGAACGAGGTGGTGTGCGATTTCGTGCGCCGCAAGATCCGCCAGATCGTGAAGGATCCGCAGACCGCCGAACTGCTGTGCCCCACGACCTACCCCATAGGCGGCAAGCGGCTCTGCATCGACAACGGCTACTACCCGATGTTCAACCGCGACAACGTCACGCTGGTGGATGCGCGCGCCACGCCGATCACGGCCTTCTGTGAGGAAGGGCTGCAGACCACCGAGCGCACCTGGCCGCTGGATGTCATCGTGCTCGCCACGGGCTTCGATGCGCTGACGGGCGCGATGACGCGTATCGACATCGAGGGCGAGGGCGGGCTGCGTCTGCAGGACAAGTGGCGCGAGGGGCCCACGACCTATTTCGGCTCCATGGTGGCGGGTTTCCCGAACCTCTTCATGATCCACGGCCCCATGACGCCCTCTGCGCAGGCGCAGATGATCACCACCGGCGAATGGCAGGTCGACTGGACGGCACGGATCATCGATGACATGCAGCGCGAGGGGCTCACGCGCATCCAGACCGACGAGACGGCCGAGCACTGGTGGCAGGACGAGCTATCACAGGTGGCGAATGCCACGGTGCACCGGCATGCAGACTCGTGGTACCGCGGCACCAACATCGCCGGCAAGGCGGATGTATTCATGATCTACGTGGGTGGTTTCCAGCGCTTTGCGCAGCTGTGTACTGCGGCGGTGGAGGAGGGTTACCGGGGGTTCCGGCGTAGTTGAGGCCCGTAGGAGGGGGCCATGCCCCCGACACAGCCTGACCAAAGGGCTGCCGTCGCGGGCATGGCCCGCTCCTACCGCAATCAAGAGCCCTGATGCAGGCCG
>JBILEG010000072.1:0-11341 GCA_044352225.1 Pseudomonadales bacterium
CTCTCCGGCACAGACGCGGCGGCCACGCGCCGTTTTGCCCGCGAATTGCAGGCGCAGTCGGGTGCCGGATGGGTGGATGCGCCCGCATCCGGCGGCCCGGCCGCAGCAGCGGCAGGCACGCTCACCATCATGGCCGGCGGCACCGAGGACGACGTGGAACGCGCGCGACCGGTGCTCGAGTGCCTGGGCAGGAACGTGACCCACATGGGCGAGTCCGGCAGCGGGCAGCTTGCACGGGCCTGCCATCAATTGCTGGTCGGCGGCAGCACGCTGCTGCTCGCCGAGATGATCGCGCTCGCCGAGCGCGCGGGGCTCGATGCCGAGCTGCTGCCTGCGGCCTTTGCGGGCGGGCTCGCGGATTCGCCGCTGCTGCGCGTGCTGGCCCCGCGCATGGCGGTGCGGGAGTACGAGCCGCTCATCGCCCGTCTCGGTGATGTCGAGAAAGATCTCGAGACCGCGCTCGCTGCCGCCCGCGAGGTGGACGCCAGCCTGCCCATCGGCGCGCTCGCCGCGCAGCTGCTGCGCCAGCACCGGGCGCGCGCGGGCAACGACGCCGACAGCACCAGCATCATCGAACTGTATTCAGCGGAATGAGGTGAAGGGATGGGCAAGCAGGAGCGCGTCGCGATTCTCGGTGCCAGCGCAGATGCGGAACGCTTCGCCAACAAGGCGCAGCGCATGCTGAAAGAGTTCGGTCACGCCGTGGTGCCGGTGAGCCCCAAGGAAACCCTGATCGACGGCGAGCCCGTGGTGGCAGCGCTGGGCGCCATCGAGGGGCCGGTGGACACGCTGACGCTCTACGTGCGTCCGGCCATTTCCTCGCAGCAGCAGGCAGAGATCCTCGCGCTGGCGCCGCGGCGTGTGGTGTTCAATCCGGGCACCGAGAATCCGCCGCTGGAAGACGCGCTGCGCGGTGCGGGCATTGCCTGCATCGAGGCCTGCACGTTGGTGATGTTGCGGACGGGGACGTGGTGATCCTGCATTCACTGCGCGTCTGATGCCTTTCGTGCGCGTGAGGTTTTTACCGACGGCCTCCTCGCTTTGCGCTTGATGCGTGAAGGCACCGTCTGCACCGGTTCCTCTACGGGCACGCTGAGCAGCGCCTCGTTCAACTCCTCCCACGCCGCATCCAGACACGCCCGGTAGAACTCCGGATCCGGCATCTGCTCCCGATCGGCCAGCACCGAGACCGACACCTTGCCGCCATAGCTGAACACCGCGTGGAACAGGCCCAGGCCAGGGTTCACCAAGCCCAGTGGATACATGCAATGCATGCGCGCGCCCGCGCAGTAAATGGGGAAGGGCGGCCCGGGGATGTTGGTGATCACGGTCGATTGCCCGAGCGGCAGGAAGCGCGTGAGCTTGTTGCGCACGTAGGTGCGCCAGAGCGGCTTGGCCACAGCCGGCGGCAGCGCGCCCGCCACGTTCATGATCGAGACCAGCGGTGTGTCGATCCACATCTTTCCCGCGTCGATGCTGCGTTTGATGGCGGCGACGCGCTCGCGCGTGTCCTCGATGTCGGTGTGCAGCGCGGCCTGCATCGAACCGACGGGGTTGTTCTGCGCGGTGTCGCCACCGCGCGCACGCATGTTTACCGGCATGGTGGCGAGCAGCGTCCCGGTGGGCAGTTCGTTGTGCGCGAGCAGGTACTTGCGCATCGCGCCGGAGACAAGGGCCACCGCGATGTCGTTCAGCGTGACACCCGCGGCG
This sequence comes from Pseudomonadales bacterium, assembly GCA_044352225.1. Taxonomy (GTDB): domain Bacteria; phylum Pseudomonadota; class Gammaproteobacteria; order Pseudomonadales; family UBA5518; genus UBA5518. The sequence goes on from JBILEG010000072.1 coordinate 1,711, forward strand.
TTTTTCAGCGCCTTGAACTCATCCAGCGTGAAGAGCCGGCCCTCGAAGACGCGGTTGTGGCCCGCGGGCTGGTCGAAGCGGGATTTGGGGCCATTCAGTTGTGGTGCCGGGAGTTCGTCACGGAGCAGGCGTCGCACCGTCTGCACGATCTCGCGTGCGGTGCCTGCGCCCTCGCGCAATCCGCCTGCAATCCGCGTGGGAAGCCTCGCGAGTGTCATGCCCAGAAGGCGTACATCGGAGGGCTGCAGATCGCCGAAGCGCGCGCTTGCCTCGGCGTATTCCTCGGGCGCGGGCGGCACGGGCTCCAGATCGTGCAGCGCTGTCATGAAGGCCTGCCCGCCAACGCCATCGACCAGCGAATGGTGGATCTTGGTGTAGACCGCGAAGGAGCCCGGCGGCAGGTCCGGGATGTTGTCCAGGCCCTCGATGATGTAGCACTCCCAGAGCGGGCGGCTCATGTCGAGGGCGCGCGAATGCAGCCTGGCTACCTGTATGCAGAGCTGCCGCCAGTCACCGGGCTTGGGCAGCGCGATGTGCCGGATGTGGAACTCGACGTCGAAGTTCGGGTCGAGCACCCAGTAGGGGCGATCAAGCCCGAACGGCACTTCCACCAGACGCGTGCGGAAGATCGGGTTCTGTTGCAGGCGGCGCTGGAAACTGCGCAACACATCCTTGAAACGCACGAAACCGCCGGGCGCAGTCGAGGGGTCGTAAATCCCGAGGCTCCCGATCTGCTGGGGAACCGTGGGATTCTCGATGTTGATGAAGGCGGCGTCCGTGACGCCCAGTTGGCGCATCGTTTCCTCGCGTGTCAGGGCAAGACCACCGCCGGCAGCGGATGGCGGTAGAGCTTGGCGGCGTTCAGGTGCGTGATCATCCGGATCTCCTCCACGGGCAGCCCTCCCAGCACGCGCTCGATGACGTGTTGCGTGTCAGGCCACGTGCCGTCGCCGTGGGGGTAATCGGACTCGAAGAGGATGTTCTCGACGCCTATGCGGTGGCGCGTGCAGATGGTCGAGGCATCCTCGATCATGCAGAACCAGAAGTTGCGCCGCAGCACCTCGGAGGGCGAATTCTGCTTGTCGGGCCAGCCGCCTCCGTAGCCGGAGCGGCTCATGATGTCGTCCAGGCGGTCCATCAGCATGGCGGCCCAGCCGATGCCGCCTTCGGCCATCGCGATCTTCAGTTCCGGGTAGCGTGCGGGGAATCCGCTCCACAGCCACTCGGCGCAACTGGTGAGCGCCATCGGGCCAAAAAGCGTGGAGCCCAGTTCCAGCATCGGCGCGCCCGGCGGCATCTGCGCGAAACCTGCCGAGCCCACGTGCAGGTTCAGTACGGTGCCGGTCTCGGCGCAGGCACGGATGATCGGGTCCCAGTGTGCGGTGTCGAACACCGGCGGAAGACCCAGACGGTGCGGTTGCTCGGGCATGGTCACGGCGCGGAAGCCGCGTTTGGCGTTGCGGCGGATTTCCTCGGCGCCTTTCACGGGGTCCGTGAGGTGCGTGATGCCGAGCGGCACGATGCGCTCGGGGTAGGGGCTGTACCACTCTTCGAACAGCCAGTCGTTCCAGGCGCGCACGCAGGCGAGCCCGAGTTCCTGATCGGCGAACTGCGAGAACAGGTGCCCGCCAAAACCGGTGACGCCGGAGGGGAAGTTCACCGAGCCCCATATGCCCCCGATGTCCATGTCTTTCACGCGGGCGTGCACGTCCCAGCAGCCGGCACGGATTTCCTCGAAGCGTGCGGGCTCCAGGCGATGATCCTCGCGCGGGCGGCCCGCCACGCACATGAAGCCCACCTGGAAGTAAGGCCTGCCCTCGATTGACCAGACCTGATGGCCTTCGTCCGTCTCCACGATGCGCGGTGCGCGATCCTGCAGTTTGGCGGGCAAGCGGCCCTCGAAGGTGTGGGGCGGCTCCATCAGGTGGTCGTCCGCGGAGATCAGCGTGTACTTGACCTGCCGCGGCTCCGGGTCGGGGAGCAGCGGATTGGTGACCGGTCTTTTGATGCCCAGCTTGATGACGTCGACCATCGTGATGCTTCCTGGATGTGTGTGGTTCAGGCGCGCGCGGGTGCGAAGCGCTCGAGGAGCGCCATGTCTGCGCCCATCTCGCCGTCGGTGCGGAAGGCCTGAATGCAGACGTGCGAGGCACCGACTGCGTGGTGCGCGGCGATGCGCTCGCGGATCAGGGCGTCATCGCCCCAGGCGACGATCGCGTCCACGATGCGGTCGCTGCCGCCGTTGGCAAAGTCCTCGGCCGTGAATCCGAGTTCGAGCAGGTTGTTCTGGTAGTTGGGGAGCCCGAGGTAGATCTCCATGTGCTTGCGCGCGATGGCGCGTGCCTTGGCCGGGTCCTGCTCGGCGAGCACCATCTGCTCGGGGCAGAGCCAGGCCGAGGGGCCCATCGTGGCGCGCGCTTTTGCGGTGTGTTCGGGCGGCACGAAGTACGGGTGCGCGCCGGCTGCTTTTTCGGCAGAAAGCTTCAGCATATTGCTGCGCAGAGCGGCGAGCACCACAGGTGGTTCTTCGGCGGGCGCGGGGCCCATGTAGAGCGCTTTTTCCATGCCCTCGAGATAGCTGCGCATGGTGGAGACGGGCTTGTTGGAGTACTCGTGGCCGCGCACCTTCTGCACCAGATGCTGGTGCGACACGCCGAGCCCCAGCACGATGCGTCCGGGAGCGAGCTCGCCGAGCGTCTTGCGGATCGACGTCATGGTCATCGGATCGCGGGCATAGATATTGGCGATGCCGGTGCAGAACACGATTTTCTTCGTGTGCGCGGCCATCCAGGCGATGATCGCAAAAGGATCGCGGCCCACGGCTTCCGGCACCCAGAGCGCGCCGTAGCCCCAGTCCTCGAGTTGCCGTGCGAAGGCCGCTGCCCCTGTTGCATCCAGGTTGTCGATGAACGACCAGACGCCCAGCTTGCCGATGTCGGTTGCCATTAGATCTTCCCCTTCGGTGTGTGCGGCGAGTGTACGCAATGCTGCCCGCACCAATCCATGACGGCACGTCGGTCGCCTCCGCCGGTAATACATCACTGTGGCCCGTGCAGGCCCGCTGCTAGCATTACCGTGTCTCCACTTTCCTCCGGTCGTTCCCCGTGCGTCACGTCGTGCTGTCGCTGTGGGCCCTCTTTGCGGGGCTCGGCTTGCTCATGCTCGGCAATGGCTTGCAGGGTACGTTGCTGGGTATTCGCGCCAGCCTCTCCGGCTTCGGTACGGGCACCACTGGTGTTGTCATGGCGTGCTACTACCTCGGCTATATGCTGGGCTCGGTGATCACGCCGCCACTCATCCGCCGCGTGGGCGGTATCCGGGTGTTTGCGGCGCTCGCCTCGCTGGTCTCTTTCGCGCCGCTGGCGCATGCGCTCTTCGTGAACCCGGTTGCCTGGGCCTTGCTCAGGCTGATGGCCGGGGCCTGCATGGTGGGCATTTTCATCGTGGCGGAGAGCTGGCTGAACAGCGCAGCCACCAACGCCACGCGCGGGCGCCTGCTGGCCGTCTACCTGCTGGTGTGCCAGATCGCGATGGCGGGCGGGCAGTACCTGCTCGGTTTTGCGGACCCGCGCGGCTTCGAGTTGTTCGTGTTGGTGTCGGCGCTGTTCTCGATCGCGGTGGTGCCCATCGCGCTCACGCGCCGGGCGGTGATGCAGCCGGGGCCCAGCGCGCGGATTGCGCTGCCTGTACTGGTGAAGCGCATTCCGCTTTGCCTCACGGGGCTGCTCCTCGTGTCGCTCGCCTACGGGAGTTTCTACGGCATGGGCGCGGTATACGCGCTCGAGATCGGCCTCGAGCGCTCACAGATCGCCTCGTTCATGGCCTCGACGATCATCGGCTCGGTGCTCTTGCAGTGGCCGATCGGCATGCTCTCGGATCGCATGGATCGCCGGCGACTGATCATGCTGCTGTGTTCGGCGGTGACGGTGGTGGGCTTGCTGCTCGCGCTCGTGCCTCCGAGCCAGACGGGGTTGCTCTACACCCTGATGTTTCTCTTCGGTGGTCTGTCGCTTCCGCTGTACGGCATTTTCGTGGCGCTTGCCGGCGATATGCTCGCCCCTGAGGAACTGGTGGCCGCCAGCAGCAAGATCCTGCTGGTGAACGGTCTTGGATCGGCCATCGGGCCGGTGTTCGTCGCATGGCTGATGCACGGGGTGGGTACGGCGGGTTACGCCCTGTTCATCGCCGTGGTGCACGCCGCGGCCGCCATGATCACGATGCGCAGTCTGATGCAGCACCGCTCGCAGGTGGTGGGCCACCCGGCGCATTTCACGGCCATCACGCCGCAGGCCTCGGTGGTAGCCACCGAGATGGCCGGGCGCGTTGCCGGAGAGCCCTGACCGTCGGGGGCATGGCCCCCTCCTGCGGGGAGTGCAGCAGAGCTGTCGGGGGCATGGCCCCCTCCTACAGTGGAGGCAGCCGGGTTCGTGGTTGCAGGAGCGGGCCATGCCCGCGACAGCAGCCTTTTCCACAACCATCCGCACTCAGACCGCGTCATGCCATTGCGGGCGCGAAACAGACCGCCCTTGGCACTGCAACGGGAAATGCCCCTGATGCGGCCCATGTCCGAACAGTCGTTGCCTGTGAGCGCTCAGGCCTGCTAGCTTCCGCGCTCCCTGCAGACCCACCGCCACTGGAGCACGCACCATGCGCGACGAAACCAAACTGATCCACAGCGGCTACGCCGGCGACCCGACCACCCACGCGGTGGCCACGCCCATCTACCAGACCGTGGCCTACGAATTCGACAGCGCACAGCACGGCGCGGATCTCTTCAACCTCGCGGTGCCGGGCAACATCTACACCCGCATCATGAACCCCACCACCGACGTGCTCGAGAAGCGCATGGCGGATCTGGAGGGTGGTGTAGCGGGGCTCTGCGTGAGCGCCGGCAGCGCCGCGATCAACTACGCGATCCTGACCATCCTCACGGCCGGCAAGAACATCGTCACCACCCCGCAACTCTACGGCGGCACCTGGACGCTGTTCGCGCACATGCTTCCCGCGCAGGGCATCCGGGTGAAATTCGCGAAGAGCGATTCCCCGGCTGACATCGCCGCCGAGATCGACGCCGACACCCGCGCCATCTTCTGCGAGAGCATCGGCAATCCCGCCGGCAACATTGCCGATATCGCCGGCCTCGCTGCCGTGGCCAACGCGCACGGCGTGCCGCTGATCGTCGACAACACCGTGGCCACACCGGTGCTCACCAAGCCCATCGCCCACGGCGCGCACATCGTGGTGCACTCGCTTACCAAGTACGTGGGTGGGCACGGCAACTCGCTGGGCGGCGCCATCATCGACGGCGGCAATTTCCCCTGGGCCGAGCACGCCGACAAATTCCCCATGCTTTGCACGCCCGAGCCTTCCTACCACGGCGTGGTCTACACCGAGGCGCTCGGTGCTGCCGCGTTCATCGGCCGCGTGCGCACGGTGCCGCTGCGCAATACGGGTTCGGCTCTTTCGCCCTTCAACGCATTCCTGTTGCTGCAGGGCCTCGAGACACTCTCGCTGCGCATGGAGCGCCATTGCAGCAATGCACTCACGGTGGCGCAGTGGTTGAAGGCACACCCCAGAGTGAGCGCCGTGAGCTACGCGGGATTGCCGGATCATCCGCACCATGCGCTGGCGCAGACCTACTGCAAGGGCGGGCTTCCCGCGTCCTTGCTCACCTTCGAGGTGAAGGGCGGGCTGGACGAGGCGGTGCGTTTCTACGACAAGCTCGCCATCTTCAAGCGTCTGGTGAACATCGGCGATGCCAAGTCGCTCGCCTGCCACCCGGCCTCCACCACGCACCGGCAGCTGACGGAAGCAGAGCAGGCGCGCGCAGGTGTCACGCCCGGCATGATCCGGCTGTGCGTGGGTATCGAGCACATCGACGACATCCTCGCGGACTTGTCGCAAGCGCTGGGCGGCTGAGCCTCGCCGCTCAGAGCGCGCTGAAGAAGGCCTTCACGTCGGCGGCCACGGCTGCCGGCTGTTCCGCGGGCCCGAAGTGTCCGCCACGCGGGAACACTGTCCAGCGCCGCAGATCACAGTGCGCTGCCGCGAGTGCGCGCGGCGCGAAGATGATGTCCTTCGGGCCGATGCCGTAGCCCACGGGTACTTTCAATTGCGTGCCTGCAGCAACGGCCGCTGAAGGCGGGTTGAACCACTCCTTGTAGATCCTGAGCGACGAGCCGATGGTGTTCGTGAGCCAGTAGAGCGAGGCGAGCGTGCAGAGGCTCTCGCGTCCGAAGAGCGCCTCCACGTCACCGTCGCAGTCGCTCCATGCGCGGCGGCGCTCCCAGATCCACGCGGCGGTGCCGGCAGGTGAATCGGCCAGCGCGTAGGCGAGCGTCTGCGGATCACTCATGTGCACGGCGATGTGGCTCACCAGCGTGGATGCCGCGGCATCGCGCCGCGCGATCATCCATTGCTCGTCCGCGGCGAACATGCTGGCGTCGAAGCCGCGCCCGTCGAGGCCCGGCACCACGGGCAGCGTGAGGTAAACGCCTGTCAGCGGCTCCGGGTGGTGGCAGCCCATCTCCAGCGTGACCATCGCGCCCCAGTCACCGCCTGCGGCACCGAAGCGCGCATAGCCCAGCACCTCGGTCATCAGCCGCAGCCACAGCCTCGCGACCTGCGTAGGCCCGATTCCGGTATGGCGCAGCGGCGCGGAAAAACCGAAGCCGGGCAGCGAAGGGATCACCACGTCGCAGCCGAGCGCCGCATCACCGCCGAAGGCAGCAGGGTCCGCCAGCCTGCGCCCTGCCTCCACCCAGTCGAGAAAGGACCACGGCCACCCGTGCGTAAGGATCAGTGGCGTGTGCCCGCTGCCCGTGCCGCGCAGATGCACGAAGTGGATCGGGATGCCGTCGATATCCACACTGAAATGCGGCAGCGTGTTCATCGCGGCCTCTGCCGCGCGCCAGTCGTAGTCCTCGGCCCAGTAGCGCAGCATCCCGGAGAGCCATTCCTGCTCCACACCATAGTTCCACTGTGCGTTGCCGAAATCGCCCGGCAGGCGGGTGTGGCGCAGGCGGCTGCGCATGTCGGCGAGCAGCGCCTCGGGGATCTCGATGCGGAAGGGGCGGGCGTGCATGGGCGTGTTCCTCAGCGCAGGGCAACCTGCAGGGTTTCCTTTACGGTTTCCATCACCACGTAGCTGGTCGATTCCTGCACGCCGGGGAGCGAGAGCAGCGATTCGCCCAGGAACACGCGGTAGGCGTTCATGTCGGCCACGCGGGCCTTGATCAGGTAGTCGAAGTTGCCCGAGACCAGATAGCACTCCTGCACCTCGGGCAGTTGCGCGGCGGCCTCCTTGAACTGCGCGAAGATGTCCTGCGCCGTGCGCGAGAGCCGGATCTGCACGAACACCACAAGCCCCGCGCCCAGTGCCTCGGGATCCAGCACGGCCGTGAAACCCCGCAGGATCCCCGTGCGCTCCAGCCTTTTGACGCGCTCGATACAGGGCGTGGTGCTCAAGCCCACGCGGCGGGCGAGTTCGGTGTAGCTGATGCGCCCGTCCTCCTGCAGCACACGCAGGATATTCCGGTCGATTCTATTGAGGCTCTGGTTGCTCATGGCTCGGCTATAGGTCAGGGGAAAATCCTGTGAACGGATGATTCCACAGGAAAATCCTCCAGAGAACCCGGAAACAAGAAAAATCTTCCCGCGATCTCCCTCCTAGACTTGATGTGCGTCTGGCGCGGAGCCCCGCGGCACACCCCACACAGGAGAAGCAACCATGCTGGTCGGCGTACCCAAGGAAATCAAAACCCACGAATACCGCGTCGGTCTCACCACCGGCAGCGTGAGCGAACTGATCCACCACGGACACCAGGTGATCGTCGAGACCAATGCCGGCGCCGGCATCGGTCTCAGCGACGAGATGTACCGCCGCGTCGGGGCCGAGATCGTCGGCAGCGCCGCCGAGGTCTTTTCCCGCGCCGACATGGTGGTGAAGGTCAAAGAGCCGCAGCCCCACGAGTGCCGCATGCTCCGCGAAGGGCAGGTGCTCTTCACCTATCTGCACCTCGCGCCCGATCCGGAGCAGACGAAGCTACTCCTCGATTCCGGTTGCGTGGCGATCGCCTACGAGACGGTCACAGGTTCCGGCAACACCCTGCCGCTGCTCTCGCCCATGAGCGAGGTGGCGGGGCGCATGTCCATACAGGCCGGCGCGCACTGCCTCGAGAAAGAGCAGGGCGGCTCCGGGATGCTGCTGGGCGGCGTGCCCGGCGTTGAAGCGGCGAAGGTGGTGGTGATCGGCGGCGGTGTCGTGGGCACCAACGCGATCCGCATGGCGATGGGCCTGGAAGCCCACGTCACGGTGCTCGACAAATCCCTGAACCGCCTGAAGGAACTCGACATGCAGTTCGGCTGCATGCTGAACACCATCTACGCCACGCGCGAGGCGCTCGAGCGCTACGTGGTGGGTGCGGATCTGGTCGTGGGCGCGGTGCTGGTGCCGGGTGCTGCTGCGCCCAAGCTGGTCACGGAAGAGATGGTGAAGGCGATGCGTCCGGGCTCGGTGCTGGTGGACGTGGCCATCGACCAGGGCGGCTGCTTCGAGACAAGTCATGCCACCACTCATGCCAACCCCACCTACATGCTCCACGACGTGGTGCACTACTGCGTGGCGAACATGCCGGGTGCGGTGGCGCGCACCTCCACTTTCGCGCTGAACAACGCCACGCTGCCCTTCGCGATCGCACTCGCCGACAAGGGCTACCGCAAGGCGCTCGCCGCCGACCCGCACCTGCTGAACGGCCTCAACATCCATCACGGCAAGGTCACCTACCAGGCCGTGGCCGAGGCGCTCGGTCTCGGCTTCGTGTCTCCCGCGCAGGCGATCGGTTAAGCTGCGGAAATCGCGCCCGGGATGCTCCCGGGCGCGCATTCCACGAGAGAGCCTCATGCAGTCCCAGCCTCCCCGTACCGGTGCTCTCACGCTTGGCGCGATGGGGGTGGTCTACGGAGATATCGGCACCAGCCCGCTTTACGCCTTCAAGGAATGCTTCAACGCAGCCCACGGTCTGAGCCCCGGCCGCGCAGAGATCTTCGGTGTGCTCTCGCTGATCTTCTGGTCGGTGACGCTGGTCGTCACCATCAAGTACGTGATCTTCATGATGCGCGCCGACAACCGCGGTGAGGGCGGCACGCTCTCGCTGCTGGCGCTGGCATCACGCGCCACAGAAAACCCCCGCCTTTCCGCCGTGCTGGCGGTCCTGGGCATCTTTGCGGCGGCACTTTTCTACGGCGACAGCATGCTCACCCCGGCGGTCTCGGTACTGAGCGCGGTAGAGGGCCTGGAACTTGTCGCACCCGCGCTCCACAGCGTCGTTGTGCCCGTTGCGATCGGCATCCTGACGGCGCTTTTTGTCATACAGCGCCGGGGCACGGCCTCGGTCGGGGCTTTCTTCGGTCCGATCATGAGCGTGTGGTTTGCGGTGCTCGCTGTGCTCGGCGTGTGGCGCATCCTGGAGGAGCCCTCGATCCTGCTCGCGCTGAATCCGCTATACGCCGTGCAACTCTTCGAGGAGCACGCGATGGTCGCCTACATCGCGCTCGGATCGGTGGTGCTGGCGCTCACGGGTGCAGAGGCGCTCTATGCCGACATGGGACATTTCGGCAAAGGCCCGATCCG
>JBILEG010000073.1:0-11327 GCA_044352225.1 Pseudomonadales bacterium
CGCCTCGGGGCGCTCACCGCAGTAGGGGCAAGGAAAGATCTGCACGCGCGCTCCTAGTGCTGCACGCCGGCGTGGCTCTCGTCGATCAGCGCGCCTGTGGTGAAGCGCGAGAGATCGAAAGCCGCCGAAAGCGGGTGGTGCTCGCCGGTGGCGAGCAGGTGCGCGAACACCGTGCCGCCCGCGGGAATGGCCTTGAAGCCCCCCGTGCCCCAGCCACAGTTGAGATAGAGCCCTGGCAGCGGCGTGGGGCCGATGATCGGGGAGTTGTCAGGCGAGGCATCCACCGTACCGCCCCACTGTCGCATCAGCTTCAGCGTGGCAAAGGAAGGGAACATCTCGACGATGGAAGACAGCACCGACTGCGTGACGGCAAAGCTCCCGCGCTGCGCATAGGACGGGCAGCGGTCGAGGTTGCCGCCGATCACGAGTTCGCCCTTGTCGGACTGGCTCACGTAAGCGCCGTTGCTGGTGGACATCACCACCGTGTCGAGGCAGGGCTCCAGCGGTTCGCTCACCATGGCCTGCAGGGTGTAACTCTGCAGCGGCAGCCGGAAACCCGCGAGGGATGCCAGCACCGAGGAACTCCCCGCCACGGCCATGCCGATGCGCCCGGCGCGGAGCGTGCCGCGGTTGGTGCGCACGCCCACCGCACGGCCGGCTTCGATCTCGAAACCCTGCACCTCGCAGCCCTGGATGATATGCACCCCGAGCGTATCCGCTGCGCGCGCGTAGCCCCAGGCGACGGCATCGTGGCGGGCCGTGCCGCCGCGGCGCTGCAGCAGGGCACCACGCACCGGCCAGCGGCAATCCGGCGAGGCATCCAGCAGCGGCGCCATGCCGAGCACCGCGTCGCGGTCGATCAGTTCGATATCCACGCCGTTGATGCGCATCGCGTTCACCGCGCGCGCGATGGATTCCATCTCCGCGTCGGTATGGGCCACTTCCATGATCCCGCGCTGGGAAAACATGATGTTGTAGTCGAGTTCACGCGAGAGCCCCTCGTAGAGGCTGACGGAGAGGTCATAGAGCGCGGCGCTCTGCGGGTGGAAGTAGTTCGATCGGATGATCGTGGTGTTGCGACCGGTGTTGCCGCCGCCGATCCAGCCCTTCTCGAGCACCGCGACGCGGCGGATGCCGTGCGTGCGCGCAAGGTAATACGCGGTGGCAAGCCCGTGTCCGCCGCCGCCGATCACGATCACCTCGTACTCGGGTTCCGGGTCCCGGTCTTCCCAGGCCGGTGTCCAGCCGCGCTGGCCGCGCAAGCCCTCGCGGAGCAGGGCCCACGCGGAGTAGCGGCTCTTGCGGCGGGTTGCATTCACGGCACGAAGGCACCGTAGATGGCGCGTACCGCTGCGGGGTAATCATCGGGCGCGACGCCAACGATGATGTTCAGCTCGGAGGCACCCTGATTGATCAGCCGCACGTTCACCTCGGCCGCAGCGAGCGCCGCAAAAACCTTGGCGGCGATGCCGATCGCATGCGACATGCCCTCGCCCACCACCGCTACCAGCGCGATTTTCGGCACGTACTCGAGCGCGTCGGGTTCCAGCGTGCGGCGGATCTCGGCCAGCACCTGCTGGGCGCGGCTCTCCATGCCCTGCGCGTCCACGATCACGCTCACGCTGTCGATGCTGGAGGGGCAGTGCTCGAAGGCAATTCCGTTGTGCTCCAGCACGCCGAGCAGCCGGTAGACGAAACCGACCTCGCGGTTCATCAGGTGCTTCGAGATGGTGATCATCGCGAAGCTCGCCTTGCCGGCAACACCCGCGACCTGCGTGTTCTTGATCGTCTCGGGCGAGAGCTCGGCCACGATGCGCGTGCCCGGTGCCGCCGGATCATTGGTGTTGCGGATGTTCACAGGGATGCGCGCGTCGCGTACCGGCGCCATGGCTTCCTCGTGGAGCACCGAGGCGCCCATGTAGGAGAGCTCGCGGATCTCGGCGTAGGTGACCTCGTCCATGGGCTTGGGGTTCGGCACGATGCGCGGATCGGCCATGAGCAGACCGGGCACATCGGTCCAGTTCTCGTAGAGCGCAGCGCCCGCAGCACGCGCGGCCACCGCACCGCTCACGTCCGAGCCCCCGCGCGAGAAGGTGCGGATGTTGCCCTCGGCATCACGGCCATAGAAGCCCGGCACCACATAGCGCCGCGCAGGATCCGCGAGGCGCGCGCCGAGCAACGACCAGGTCTCGGGATCGACCAGGCCGTTGGCTCCGATCACGACGCACTCGGCCGGGTCCACAAACTCCGCGCCCAGCAGCGCGGCGAGGAGTCGCCCGCTCAGATACTCCCCGCGGGAAGCAGCGTGATCGGCACTGATACCCCGGGCAAAGCCCTCGCGCAGTGCGGCGAGTTCGGCAGCGAGGCCGGCGTCCAGGCCGAGTTCCCGCTCGATGCCGAGGAAGCGCTCCTCGATCTGCGCGAAGGTGGCGCTGAAATCCGCATCGACGCTGGCGGCGTGCTGGCAGAGGTAGAGCAGATCCGTGATCTTCGCGTCTTTCGCATCGCGCTTGCCCGGCGCCGAGGGCACGATGATCGAACGGCGCGCGTCGGCCCTCACGATGGCCTCGACCTTGCGGAACTGGGTGGCACTGGCGAGGCTGGATCCGCCGAATTTGCAGACGATGCGGGTACTGGCTTCCACGCGAGGCAAAGCTCCGTTCAGGGTGTGTCACAGGCAAACCGCAGCAGCGCGCGGTGGCCGCGAAGTGTCGCACGAAATACCGCGCCCGTCCGAGCGCGCGTTCAGTAGCCCGGCGGCAATCGCAGCCCCGTGTGCCGCGCGATGAACGCCCACTGGTCGGCCGTCTCGGCAATGCGCTTGCCCGTGGGTTTGCCGGCACCGTGCCCGGCGCGGGTATCGATGCGGATCAGGTGCGGCATCGGCCCGATGTCGTTCGCCTGCAGCGCCGCGGCGTACTTGAAGCTGTGACCCGGCACAACGCGGTCGTCGGTATCCGCAGTGGTGACGAGGATCGCCGGATAGCGCTGGCCGCTGCGGATGTTGTGGTAAGGCGAGTACGCGTGCAGCACTGCGAAATCCGCGGCATTCGCGGGATCGCCGTAGTCGTCGGTCCAGAAACGCCCCGCCGTGAAGCGGTTGAAACGGAGCATGTCCATCACGCCCACGCCCGGAAGGGCGGCGGCGAAGAGATCGGGGCGCTGGTTCACCACCGCGCCCACCAGCAGACCGCCATTGGAGCGGCCGTGGATGGCGAGCTGCGCGGGCGTGGTGCGGCCCTCACGCACGAGGTACTCGCCGGCCGCGATGAAATCGTCGAACACGTTCTGCTTGTTCGCGAGCCGACCTGCGTCGTGCCAGGCCTTGCCATACTCGCCGCCGCCACGCAGGTTGGCGACAGCGTAAATGCCACCCATCTCCATCCAGCCGAGCGCGGCCACGCTGAAGGCGGGCACCATGGGGATGTTGAAGCCGCCGTAGCCGTAAAGGAGCAGGGGTGCTGGCTTGCCTCGAGACAGGTCGCGCCTGGAGGCGATGAAGATCGGCACGCGGGTGCCGTCCTTCGAGGTGTAGAAGCGCTGCTCCACCGTGTAGTCGGCAGGGTCGAAAGAAGTCTTCGGAGCGCGGAACACGCTGCTTGAGAGCGTGCGTACATCAAGACGGTAAACGGTCTCCGGCCGGTTGAAGCTCGAGAAGCGGTAGAAGGTCTCGGGGTTGTCCTGATCGCCCTCCAGCCCCTCCACACTGCCAGGCCCCGGCAAGGCAAGTTCGCCTCGCGGCGCGCCGTCCGGCCCGAAGACACGCACCGCGCTTTTGGCATCCTCGAGATAACGCGCCACCAGCAGCCCGCCGATCACCCGCGCTTGCACCAGCGTGGCGGGGCTCTCCGGCAGAATCTCGCGCCATGCGTCAGGCGCGGGCCTGGCGGCATCGATGGCGACCACGCGCGAGCGCGGTGCATCGCGGTCGGTGCGGAACAGGAGCACGTCGCCCTGCGTGCCCGCGAGTTCGTAGTCGTTATGGAAGCCGCTGACCAACGGCAGCGCTGCCGCCGTCGGGCGGGAGAGATCGAGCGCCATCACCTCGTAGCGTGCGTCGGTGCCCGCGCTCGCAGTGAGGACCAGCCAGCGCCCGTCATCGCTTCGCGTGAAACCCAGCGTGAGATCGGGGCGATCAGGGCGGCTGTAGACCAGGCGATCGGCCGACTGCGGCTCGCCCAGGCGGTGGAAATACACCGCGTGCCCGGTGTTGGCAGACTGGAATTCCGCGCCTGCGGCAGGGACCGGATAGCGCGAATACCAGAAGCCGCTGCCGTCGGCGGCCCACGCAAGATTCGAGAACTTCACCCAGCGGATCTCGTCTGTGAGCGCCGCGCCGGTGTCGACGTCCACCACCCGCAGCACGCGCCAGTCCGAGCCGCCGTCCTGCACCGAGAAGAGCAGGCGTTTACCGTCCGGGCTCGGGAGGTCCGCATCGAGCGCGGTAGCGCCGTCGGCGGCCCAGGTGTTCGGGTCGAGCAGCACGCGTGGCGCGCCCGTGAGCCCCTCCTGCACGTACAGCACGGCCTGGCTCTGCAGCCCATCGTTACGGCGGAAGAAATAGCGCATGCCCCGGCGCGTGGGCTCGCTGAATTTCTCGAAATCCCAGAGCGCGGTGAGCCGCGTCCGGATGCGCTCGCGATCGGGCAAGGCCGCGAGATAGCCATCGGTGAGCGTGTTCTGGTGGCCCACCCAGGCGGCCACATCCCGGTCCTGCCGTACATCGTTTTCCAGCCACCGCCAGGGGTCTGCCACCGCTATGCCGTGGAGCGTTTCCACCACGTCTGAGCGGCGGGACTCAGGGTACGCAGGAGAGACATCAGACGCCGCAGCGCCAGCCGGCACGGGTGCATGGCAGGCACTGCCCGCGAGAACGAAAGCCAGCACGGCAACAGCAGCACAGCGCCACCGTGCTTTGCGAACAGCGCCCTGTGCAACGAAACCGCTCACGCCTGCCTGCCCTGCCATATGCCCTGCCCCTTTGCGGATCGCGCCGGAGTCTACCGCGCAGCGCAGTCGTGGTGGTGTAATGCCCCTCCCCCCCGATGGAGCCCGCCACGCTGGACATCTCGCTGCTCGACCAATCGATTCTGCGCCCCGGCGAAACCGCCCGCGACGCCCTCGCCGCCAGCATCGCCTCGGCCAAAGCCGCGGAAGCGCTGGGTTACACGCGCTTCTGGGTCTCGGAGCACCACGACTCGCCGATCATCGCCGGCAGTTCCCCGGAGGTGCTGCTGGCCGCCGTGGGTGCCGCCACCTCGCGCATACGGCTCGGCTCCGGCGGGGTGATGCTGCCGCACTACAGCCCGTTCAAGGTGGCAGAGAATTTCTCGTTGCTCTCGAACCTCTACCCGGACCGCATCGATCTGGGCGTAGGACGCGCGCCCGGCGCGGACATGCGGGCGGCCGCGGCACTGGCCATCGACGGGCAACCCCGCTTCGACCGCTTTCCGCAGCAACTGCGCACCCTCACAGAGGCCCTGTGGAACGAGGGCTACCGGCCGCGGGTCTCGCCCGCGCCCGCGGAGCAGATCCCCGTGTGGCTGCTAGGGACCAGCCCAGACAGCGCGATGCTGGCCGCGGAACTGGGGCTTCCCTATGCCATCGCGCTGTTCATCAACCCGCGATTCGATCCGCGTATCGCGGCGTACTACCGCAGTCATTTCCGCCCCTCGGCCGCGCAAGCCGAACCGCGCGTGATGCTCGCCATGAACGTCCTCTGCGCCGACGAGGCAGACCACGCCACGGCGATGGCGCACGCGGCGGACCTCACGTACATCAGCTTCCTGCGCAACCCTGCGGCACCGCGGGTGTGCTCGCCCGACGAGGCACGCGCCCACCGCTTCAGCGCCGAGGAGAGCGCCTTCGTGCAGAGCGTCTCGGGTGCGCGAGCCGTGGGCACGGCAGACACCGTACGTGAGCGCGTGGAGGCCTTTGCCACACGCTTCGGCGCTGACGAACTGATGGCGGTTTCCAACACCTTCCACCACCGCGACAGGCTGCGCTCGCTGGAGTTGCTCGCCGGCGCCTTCGGAGCGCGCGCCGCGTGAAGGGCATCGCCGCCGAGGAACTCTTTTCGCCCTCCACACTCGCAGACCCCTACCCGTTTTACGAACGCCTCCGAGAGGTCGGCCCGGTGTGCCCGCTGATCGGCTCGCGGGCGTTTTACGTCAACGGGCACGCCGCGGTGGAGGAAGCCGTACGCCGGCACGAAGAGTTCTCGGCGCGGCTCACGGGTGTGCTGCTCCGCGATGCGTCGGGCCGGGCGAACCTCTTCGACTTCGAGGGGGCAGGCACGGCGAGCGATGTGATCGCCACGGCCGACGAACCCGAGCACGCGGTGCAGCGCCGGCTGCTGATGCCACCGATGAAAGCCTCCCGCGTGGCGCAGATGGAAAGCTCCATTCGCGCCTTTGCCGAGGAGCGCATCGCACGCTTCGTATCCGCCGGCGGCGGTGACTGGTGCGACGCTGTCGGCGAACCGGTGCCTGCGTTCGTGGTGACGCAGTTGCTCGGGCTACCCGCGGATGCCGTGGATCTGGTGCGGCGCTGGGCCATGATGGGCGGCGACATGCTGGGCGGGCTGACAGACGCCGCCGGCATGCAGCGCCTGCTGGTCGAGACGGGCAAGATGTCGGCGCATCTGGGCGAACACCTGTCGAGAACGCAGGCGCTGTCCGCCGAGGCACGCGGCAGTTCGCTCACCGATACGCTCGCGGGCGGCATCGAGGCCGGGCTGATCAACCGCGAGCAAGCGATCGGGATACTGGTCATCCTGTTTGGTGCGGCGGGGGAATCGACCGCCGCGCTGCTCGGCTGCGCGCTGCAACTGCTGCTGCACACGCCCGGCCTGCAGGAGCGGCTGCGCGCGGAGCCCGCGCTGATCGAGCCTTTCGTGGAAGAGGCGATACGCCTCGAGACACCCTTCAAGTTCCATTACCGCGTGGTGAAACACGACACGACTCTCTGCGGTATGGCGCTTGCGGCCGGTGACCGGCTGCTGCTCGGCTGGGCCGCGGCCAACCGCGATCCGGCAGCCTTCGAGGCGCCGCAAGAGATGCGCCTCGACCGGCAACAGCCGCAACGCCATCTGGGCTTCGGGCACGGGATCCACTTCTGCATCGGCGCGCCGATCGCGCGGATGGAGGCGCGGATCACGCTGGAGGAGTTGCTGCGACAGACGCAGTGGCTGCGCCCCGATCCGGGGACTGACGCGCACTATGTGCCGAGCATTTTCATCCGCAGGCTGGAAACGCTGCCCTTGCGCTGCAGCTGAGTTGCTGCCCTAGGCAACCCCTGGAAGGCTCTCGACCAGAGGCAGCGCCGCCGCGAAGTCGAAACCCTCGATCAGTTCCTCGATACGCAGGAGCACCGTCGGGTCGAGGTCTGCTGAGAGCGTAGGGCGGAGTTTGCGCCACGCCGCCGCAGCGCCGACGTCGTCTTCTTTCAGCAACGCGAGCAGCGCGGGTAGAGACACCGGCACCGGGCCCGGATCTGCGGGAGCGGGGGTGTTCGCGGGGAGGATACGATCGATGCGTTTGAGCACCAGAGCGAGCGCCGAGTGCACATGCGCGAGCGAAGCCACCAGCGCGACGGGCTCCTGCTCCTCGCGCAGGGCGCGTTCGAGGTTGTAGGCGGCCGTGGTGAGGTTTGCCGCGCCGAGGGTGCCGGCCATGCCTTTCAGCGTGTGAGCAAGCCGCAGCGCGGTGTCCATGTCGCGGCGCTCCAGCGCCTCGCGGATCAGGCCGCAATCGCCCGCGTGTCCGGCGGCAAAGCGCTGCAGCAGTCGCTCGTAGGCGTCCGCGCGGCCGTCGAGGTTGCGCAGGCCGATCTCGCGGCATAGCACCGCCTCTTCGGGATCCGCGTCGGGACGCTCCGCCGCCGGCGCCCCGGCAACGCCGTCCAGCCCTTCGATGGGCAGCCAGCGCGCGAGGGTCGCATAAAGGAGTTGCGGATCCACAGGCTTGGCGAGGAAATCATCCATACCGGCTTCGCGGCAGGCCAGGCGGTCCTCGGTGAAGGCGTTGGCGCTCACGGCGATGATGGGGGTCTGCGCATACCCCGGCAGCGCACGTATGCCGAGCGTGGCATCGATACCGCTCATGCGCGGCATCTGCATGTCCATGAGGATCAGGTCGAACTGCGATGCGGTGGCAGACTCGAGCGCGATCAGCCCGTCGGCTGCCACCACCGGGCGGATCCCTACGCGTTGCAGGAGCTCGACCATCACTTCCTGGTTGATCTCGTTGTCTTCGGCCAGCAGCACGCGGGCGCTGGCGCGGATGGTCGTCGCGCCTGTAGTGTGCTCCGCCAGCGGCGCGTCCACCTGCTGCCCTTCGGCCGCATGCTCGAAGCGCGCGGTGAACCAGAAAAGGCTCCCTCGGCCCGACTCGCTCAACACCCCGGCGTCACCACCCATCAGGCGGGCCAGCCGGCGGCTGATGGCAAGGCCCAGGCCCGTACCGCCGAAGCGGCGCGTGGTGGAGCTCTCGGCCTGCTCGAAGGCCTCGAAGACGCGCGCCTGTTGCTCGGCGCTCATACCGATGCCGGTGTCCTCGACCTCGAAACGGACGGTGACATGCGCGTCCGGCGTGCCAAGCACCCGGGCGCGGATGGCGATGCTGCCCGTGTCGGTGAATTTGAGGGCATTCGAGAGATAGTTGATGAGCACCTGCCCGAGACGGGTCGGGTCGCCGAGCAGGGGCTGCGCGGCGATCGACGGATCCACTTCGACGCTGAGGCTGAGCTGTTTCTCCCGCGCACGCTCCGCGAACATCGAGTAGGCGCTGTCCATGATGGCGGAGAGTGTGAGGGGTACGCACTCGAGTGCGAGCCGGTCGGCATCGATCTTCGAGAAGTCGAGGATGTCGTTGATGATGCCCAGGAGGTGGCGGGCGGAAGAGGAGATGCGCTGCACACGCTCGCGTGCCGCGGTTTCGCGCAGCTCCCCCTCCAGCAGGTGGGAGAGGCCGAGAATCGCGTTCATCGGCGTACGGATCTCGTGGCTCATGTTGGCAAGGAAACGGCTCTTCGCCACCGCGGCTGTTTCGGCTACGGCCTTCGCATGCTCGAGTTGCACGGTGCGCGATTGCACCAGTTCCTCGAGGTGGTGACGGTGCGCATCGAGCTCGCGGGCGATCTGTTTTTTCTCGGTGATGTCCTCTGCGATCGCCACCAGGTGTGTGATCTCTCCGCCGGGCGGGCGCACCGGCCACACCCGCGCCGACTCGCTGAGCGCGCTACCGTCCTTGCGGCGCGTGAACTGCTCGCCCTGCCAGCTCGAGCCCGCACGCAGCGCGGCCGCCCGCGCGATCCGTTCGTCACGGGAAACGTCACTCATCTGGAGCATCGAGGGGGGCTGGCCGATCACCTCCTCCGGGGCGTATCCGGTCTGCTCGCAGAAAAACCGGTTCACGTAGACGATGCGCGGCTCCATGTTGGTGATGACCACGGAGTGCGGACTCTGCTCCACCGCAAGCCCCAGGCGCTGCACTTCCTCCGCGATGCGGCGCCTTTCCGTCACGTCCTGCAGCGTGCCGGCGAGCCAGCTGCGGTCGGGGTTCTCGATGCGCCCGGCGCAGCGGAACTCGATCCAGATCTCCCGCCCCCCGAAGGTGGTGGCGGGCAGCTCCAGCACAAAGCCCTCCCCGTTCTCCCAGACGCGCTCGAAGGCCTTGTAGAGCCGGTCCCGGTCCGCAGGCGCCAACACCTTGCTCGCCCCCTCCAGCCCGAGCGGGGGATGCCCCGGCGGCACCTCCAGCAGGGTGGCGATCTGGTCCGACACGTAGGAGACCGTGCCGTCCAGCGCGACGCGCCAACCGCCCAGACGCGCGATGGACTGGGCCTGCTGCAAGCCCTGCTCGCTCTCCAGAAGGCGACGCTCCAGTTCGGCCCGCTCGGTGATGTCGTGCCAGACCGATACCCAGTACTCGGTGCCGTGCAGCAGGATCTGGCGACTCTCGACCTCACGCAGCCGGATGCTGCTGTCCTTGTGGCGGTGCAGGGAGGTGAGCTTTGCCTTGCCGATGCTCCGGAAGCCGCGGATCCACTCCGGCGTGAGCTCCTGGTCCACGAGTACATCCTGTACACGCAACGCAAGGAATTCCTCGCGGCTGTAGCCCAGCTCCGCTGCCGCTGCCTCGTTGCACTGCACGAAGCCGCGCGTGCGGGCATCGATCACCACGATGCCTTCCGAGGCCGCCTCGAACACGCGCTCGAGCAACTGCCGCTGGCGCTCGCTCTCGCGGATGGCCCCGCCTTCGACCAGGAAAGTCTCGAGGCGCTGGCAGATGGCCTGCAGCAGGTCCACCTCCTCACTCAGGAAAGCGCCCTGCGCGGCGGTGCCATAGACGACGGCGAGTGCCCCGCGCCGCCCCGCCTCGCCCCTGAATTCGCGGCGCAGGGAATCGCCCAGGGCGTCCGCGCAGGACTCGGAGGCCGCACCGAAGCGGGCGTCGCCGTACTCGATCCATACGAGCGCGGCGTCCGAGTGCTGGAAGGCTGCAGGCAGACGCGCAGCCACCGCGGCCAGCACCTCGTGGACGGGGCTGGCAGGGTCTTCGGTGAGCCGGAACACGTCGTAAAGGCAGGCGAGCTCCCGCATGCGCTGACCGAGTTCGGCACGCGCCCGGAAGGTGGCGGTGATGTCCCTCGCAACGCCCAGCAGGCCCACGGGCGCGCCGTCATCGTCACGCAGCGCAAGGCGCACCGTCTCGAACAGCACGTCGCTGCCACCGCTGTGACCCGGAAGCCAGTGCTGGGCACGGACGGGCCTGCGGGTGCCCATGGCCTCCAGGTCTTCACCGGCCAGCTCCCGCGCGAGTGATGCAGGCAGCAGATCGGAGGTCTGGCGGCCAATCACCCGATCTTCCTCGAGACTGTTGAAGTCGAGGAAGGCGCGGTTGCAGGCGGCGTAGCGGCCAGCGGGGTCCTTCACCCACACCAGATCGGGCAGCGCATCGAACAGGGCACGCAGCTGGCGCCTGCCGTCAGCCTCGAGGCAGACCTCCTCGGCAAGGATGGCCCGGGCGCGCTCGAGCCGCCGGGCCAGCAGCGTGAGCACCGCCACCGTCACCCCGAGAAGCAGCAACGTCGCGCCGCACACGAGGACCAGCAGCGTGTGGTTTTGCCAAAGCTCTTCCCGTCCTGTCAGCGTTGATGGAGCGAAAGATGCGGGAGTGGCCACGTTCACCAGCGCCAGCGCCTGGCCAGAAAAGAGCCCCGCAGAGAGCCACACGCCGCCCGCAAGCGCCCGTAGCGCCACGCGCCAAATCCGGGACAGACCGCACTCAGGCATCGTGATCCGCATGACGGCGCGCGATGGTGAA
>JBILEG010000074.1:0-11297 GCA_044352225.1 Pseudomonadales bacterium
GCGCTGCTTACCAACGACGACCGGGTCCTGCTGATCGCCGATTCCGAAACCGACTACGACGGTAACGGGCAGTTCAACGGGGCAAAAGAGCAGCGCGTCCCCATCGGCACCGAGCTTGAGGACACCTACGGGGAGTTCCACGGCGCCATGACGGGGAATCTGCGCTTCGGCGAGCATCCGCACGAAGACGCCTGGGGTTTCTGGGTGAGCGCGTACGTGAGTCTCGGCAACAACCACGAGGGCCTGCCGGTGATGATCGGCGTGGACTACCGCGCCTCCGAGTGGTTGCAGCAGATCCTGGCGCAGCGCCTGCTGGTGCTCACGCTCTTCGGCCTGCTGACGGGCGTGGCGATAAGCGTGTCCCGCAGCGCACGGGAAGCGCGCGCCGACGTGGTGCGCGAACGCAATCTGAAAGAACTGCTGCAAGCGGCCAGCGAAACCGCCGAGGCCGCCAGCATGGCCAAAGGCTCCTTCCTGGCCAGCATGAGCCACGAGATCCGCACACCGATGAACGGCGTGCTGGGCATGCTGGAACTCGTACGCGGCACCCCGCTGAACGATGACCAGCGCGAGCTGATCGACACCGCCTTCGATTCGGGCAAGTCCCTGCTGCAGATCCTGAACGACATCCTCGACTACTCGAAGGCCGAGGCCGGGATGCTCCACGTCGAGAGCGTCGACTGCAATCTGCGCACCCTGGTCACCGATATCACCAGCCTGCACACCGCCATCGCGCGCTCACGCGGCCTGAGCACCTCGATACACATCGCGCCCGACGTGCCGCCGCTGGTGCGCTGCGACCCCTTCCGGCTGCGGCAGGTGCTGAACAACCTGATCAGCAACGCGCTCAAGTTCACCACCGAGGGCGGCATCAGCCTGATGGTCGAGCGCAACCCCTCCCCCGAAAACGCACCCGAGGGGCTACTGCGGTTTTCGGTCCGTGACAGCGGCATGGGTGTCCTGCGCGAGCAGCAGTCCGTCATATTCGAGCCCTTCACGCAAGGCGACCAGAGCACCTCGCGCAAGTTCGGAGGCACGGGGCTCGGGCTTGCGATCTGCAAGCGTCTGGTGACGATGATGGGCGGGCAGATCGGCGTCGACAGCGCCGAGGGCATCGGCAGCATTTTCTGGTTCACCCTGCCGCTCGAGGAATCGGACGCAAGGGACGTCGCGGAACCCGGCTCGCCGTCTGCCGACGCATCCGTGCACACGCCCCCTCCCGCCAGCACCGCGCCGCCCCGCGACGCGCAACCCGCACGCCACCCCGCCGACGCAACGGCGAGCAGCCGGGAGTACGCCGCTGACGTGCTGATCGTGGAAGACAACGAGGTGAACCAGCTGGTCACGACCGGCATGCTGCGACGCCTCGGCTACACCAGCGAGATAGCGGCCGACGGCCACAGCGCCCTCGAGAAACTCGGCACCAAGCGCTACGGCGTGGTGCTGATGGACATGCAGATGCCCGGCATGGACGGCGTGGAGGCCACCCGTGCATGGCGCGAGCGCGAGGACCCCGGCTCGCGGTTACCCATCATCGCCATGACGGCGAACGTGCTCTCGAGTGACCGGGAGATCTGCATCGACGCCGGCATGGACGATTTCATCGGCAAGCCCGTGCACATGGACGAGCTTCGCAGCAAGCTCGAACGCAACCTCGGCACGACGCAGGTGTATTCGTGACAGGGCAAGGCACGACGCCACCGGGAGGAGGCGGCCAGATCGACATCTTCCGCTGGCTCTGGCGCTCCTACGCACGCACCGCGCTCGTCCCCCTCGTCCTCGTGGAGTTCGTGCTGGTGGGCGCCTATCTGCTCACCCACAACTACATGGCGGGCGCCAACATCTCGCTGCTGCGCGAACAGGCCCGCAATCGTCTGGCCGAACTGGTAGACGGCCAGGCAAGCCGGATCGGCGAGAAGCTCGACACGGTACGCGTGGAGACAGAGATTTTCCGCCGGGCCACGGAAAACGTGTTCACCGCAGACAGCGAACCGGCCCCCGCGGAATCTGCCCGCTATGCCCTCTCCGCCGACGGCGTGTACTACACGCCGAAGGACGACGGCGGAGCCGCACTCTTCTACAGCACGGCGACAGCTGTGGGCGAGACCGAGAGACGCAAGGCCTGGAAAACAGCAGCACTCGACCCCTTGATGCGCAACATCCGGCAAGCCTCCCCGCTGGTGATGCAGATCTACCTGAACACCTTCGACTCGATGAACCGGATCTATCCGTTTTTCGACGTGCTGAAGCAGTACCCCTCGAACATGGTGATTCCCGAGTTCAATTTCTATTACGAGGCTGACGCTGCACGGAACCCGGAGCGCAACACCGTCTGGACCGAGGTCTACCTCGACCCCGCGGGTCAGGGATGGATGGCCTCATGCATCGCGCCCGTGTACACCGGCGATTTCCTGCAAGGCGTGGTAGGCCTCGACGTGACGGTGGAAGTCTTCGTGAAGCAGGTGCTGGACCTGCAGATCCCCTGGGCTGGCTACGCACTGCTGGTGAGCCGCGACGGCGGCATCATGGCCATGCCGCCGGCAGCAGAAGTTGCGCTCGGACTGTCGGAACTCACCTCGCACCACTACTCCGAGGCGATCCGGCGCGAAGAACTCAAACCCGACGCCTTCAACATCCGCAAGCACCCGCTGCTGCAGGACATCGCGCGGGACATCTCCAGTTCGGGCGCCACGGGTGTCTCCGAGATCGAGATCTCCGGCAAGCAACTGGCTGCGTGGAGCACCATCCCGCAGACAGGCTGGACCCTGCTCGCCATCGTCCCCGAAAAGAACATCTACGCCGAAAGCGATGCGCTCGCCACACGCTTCCGCAACATCGGCCTGCTGATGATCACAGGGCTGGTGATCTTCTACCTCGCGTTCTTCCTGTTCCTGTACTCCCGCGCGCGCGCAATGGCACATGTGCTGGGCAAGCCGCTCGGGGAACTGAATGCCATCGCCGAGGACATCGGTCGCGGCAATTACCAGCAGACCGCACCGCAAACCCCCGTGCTGGAACTGCAGCGTACCGCGCAGCAGATCGTGAACATGGGCAAGGTGCTGGGCCAGAGCAATGAATCCCTGCGCGAGGCGCGCGATGCGGCCGAACAGGCGAACGCGAGCCGCTCCTCGTTCATCTCGCAGATGACGCACGAACTGCGCACGCCCATGAACGCCATCATCGGCTTCGCGCAATTGCTGGAGCTCGACCGTGACCGGCTTGACCCCGAGCACCGCGAGTTCGTGGAGCACATTCACGGCAGCGCCAAACGCCTGCTCGGCCTCCTGAACAGGGTGATCGAAGTGGCGCGCAGTGGCAAAGTGCCTACATCGGAGAATCACGAGTCCATGTTGGCAGGAGTGCAAGCGGTGCCCGCTCGGCCCGCGCCAGCGGCGGCCAGAGAGTCGGCGGCCGTGGCTGCGCCCCCCAAAGCGCCTGCCGCGGCGGGCCCGGAGGCGGGCTCTCCCGAACACGCCGAGAAGGTACGTACTCTCCTCGCCGAGGTGCAACTGCTGCTGCGTTCGCACAGTTTCTCGTCCGTCAGCCGGTTCCGCTCGCTGCAGCAGTTGCTGAAAGACCACCCGGAAGCCGCGGCCATCGCGGCCATCGGCAAATTGATCGAGGAAATGCGCTTCCGCGAGGCGCTTGACCAGCTCCAGGCATTGCCCCTGGAACACACCACCGGCGCAAAGGAGTAACGAAGGGATGCAGACCGGCCGGCCACGGATCCTTCTGATCGACGACACGCCCGTCAACCTGATCCTTCTCGGCAATGCGCTCGAGGAAGACTACGACCTGCGCATCGCCACCTCCGGCGAGGAGGGCCTTCGGCTCGCGGCCGAGGTGATGCCTGACCTGATCCTGCTCGACATCATGATGCCGGGCATCGATGGCCTCGAAACCTGCAGGATCCTCAAGGCAGACCCGGCGCTGAAGCGGATCCCCGTGATCTTCATCACCGCACTCGGCGAGCCGGAGTTCGAGTCCACCGGCCTCACGCTCGGCGCATCCGACTATCTCTCGAAGCCGATCAACGTGGAGCTTGCGAGACAGCGCATCCACAACCTGCTGGACCGCGAGCAGCTGCGCAAGGAAGTCGAGGCGCACCGTGACCGGCTCGAGGTGCTGGTGTCCGAGCGCACAAAGCAGCTGGCCGCCTCGGAGACCATGTACCGGGGGCTCGTCGAGCAGTCGGTGGTGGGTGTCTACCAGGTGCTCGGCGAGACATTCACCTACGTGAACCCTGGCCTCGCGCGGATGATGGGCTACGCCTCCCCTGCCGCGATGATTGCGACGGCCAACCCCTTGCTGATGGTGCCCGAGCCCGATCGCGAGAGACTTCGGGTATGGCCGGATGCAGAGGCTCCCACCCGGCGCATACAGTTCCCGGTGCTCTGCCACGAGGGCAGCGTGATCGAGGTGGAGTCCCACGAGACACTCCTCGAGACACCCGCCGGCCGCACCATCCTCGGCATCTGCGTGGACATCACCGAGCGCAAGCGCGCGGAGCAGGCGCAGGCGGTAGCTCTGCGCGCGGCCGAGCACCTGGCCGAGCTGAAATCCCAGTTCGTGAACAATGTGAGCCACGAATTGAAGACACCGCTGAATGCGGTGCTCGGTTTCTCCGAGGTGGGCCTTGCCACCCAGGACATCACGCGGGCGCACCGCTTCTTCAGCCTGATCCGCGACGCGGGCAACCGGCTGCTCGAAATCTCGGGCTCCATGCTCGATTTCGCGCAAGCCGAAGCGGGCAAGCTCGCCATCGACAGCGCGCCCTTCGATCTTTCCACGGCGCTGGCCGGCGTGACCTCGCGCTGGCAGGTGACGGCAGAATCCCGGGGCCTCTCGTTCCACGCTCCCGCACCCTTGCCAACTCCCTCGATCGCGTACGGCGACGCTCGGCGCATCACCCAGCTCCTCGGCCTGCTGCTCGACAACGCCGTCAAGTTCACCGTCGAGGGCTCGGTCAGCCTCGACTGTGCGCTCTCGGATGAGGAGTGCCGCTTCACCATCAGCGATACCGGTATCGGCATGCAGCCCGAGCAGGTGCAGCAGGCCTTCAACCCCTTTCATCAGGCCGACGGCAGCCGCACGCGGCAATTCGGCGGACTGGGCCTCGGCCTCGCGCTCGCCAAGTACCTGGTCGACCGCATGCGCGGCGAGATCAGCCTGGAGAGCACGCCCGGAGCCGGCAGCATCTTCCGCATCCGCCTGCCCATAGGTGCCGCTACGGCGAACAGCGCACATCCGGGAGCGGCAGCATGAAGGGCATGATCTTCACCGAATTTCTCCGGATGGTTGCCGACCGTTTCAGCGAGGACATGGTCGACGACATCATCGAGGCCTCGGACCTGCCCTCTGGCGGGGCCTACACCTCGGTCGGCATCTACGACCACGCGGAAATCGTCGCACTGGTCGATGCCCTGTCCACGCGCACCGGCGCGCCCGTACCGGATCTGGTCAAGGCCTTCGGACACCACCTGTTCGGACGGCTCTCGGTGCTGCACCCGGAGTTCGTGTGCGGCATCGACGATGCGCTCGATTTCCTTGAACGCGTCGACAAGGTGATCCACGTCGAGGTGCTGAAGCTCTATCCCGATGCCATGCTGCCGCGCTTCGACACGACCCGCGACGGCCACCGGCTGCAGATGATCTACCGCTCACCGCGCGGCATGGAGGATCTTGCCGAGGGACTGATCAAGGGCTGCCTCGGGCACTTTGCGCAGGAATTGCGCATGGAGCGCCACAAGCGAACTGACGGCAGCACCGAGTTCAACCTCGAGCGCATGACGTGAACGAGATCGCCGGCGATCAGATCTCCCGTCTCGAACGCCGGCTGGCGCGGGAGCGATCGGCGCGCGAGCAGGCCGAGCAACTGCTCGAAGAAAAAAGCCGCGCGCTCTACCTCGCCAACCAGAACCTGCTGCTGGCGAAGGATGATCTCGAGCGGCAGGTGGATCTGCGCACCCGCGAACTGCAGGCCATGCTGGGCACGGCCACCACGGCAGCGCGCTCGAGGAGCGACTTCCTCGCCACGATGAGCCACGAGATCCGCACGCCCCTGAACGGGCTGCTGGGGCTCTCGGAGCTGCTGTCGCTGACAACGCTGGACGATGAGCAGTCCCAGTACGTGCAGGCGCTGCAGAAGAGCGCGACATCCCTGCGGCAATTGCTCGACAACGTGCTCGATCTCTCGAAGCTGGAAGCCGACCGGCTGGAACTCGAGTCGCGAGATCTGGACCTCGCGGCGGAACTGGAATCGGTAGCCTTGGTCTACCGCCCGCTCGTCGAGGCCAAGGGGCTCGTGTTCGGGCTGGATATCGGCCCGGAGGTTCGAGGACTGGTGAAGGGCGACAGCCTGCGGTTGCGGCAGATCCTCTCGAACCTGCTCTCGAATGCGTTGAAATTCACGCGCAGCGGCAGCATCAGGCTCAGCTGCAGCGCGAGCCGCAACGCCGGACGGGTGGACGCGCGGATCAGCGTCTCGGACACAGGGCCAGGCATCCCGCAGGAGCAACTCGGCAAGCTGTTCGAGAGCTTCGCGCAGGCCGAGGCCTCCACGGCACGGCGCTACGGCGGCACGGGGCTGGGGCTCGCGATCTGCCGCCACCTGACTGAAGCCATGGGAGGCCACATCCGCGTCCACTCGGAGCCCGGCAAGGGCAGCCGCTTCGATGTGCACCTGCCCTTCGTGCCGGCCTGATCAGTCGGGATCGGCGATCTCACGCGCGAGCAGTTCGGCGTTGGCGGCAATCCAGGCCGGGTCGTGATCGCCCCAGTCTTCGATGCGGTAGAAGCCGTGGTTGTTTTTGGGGCCGTCCTGCACGAAGGTGCAGACGATGCCGATGTCGCCCAGATCAGCGAGGCTGTCCTGGAGCGTACGCCGGGGCATGCCCGTGCAGGCCTCGAGCGAACGCAGGTCATGCCGCGCGGTGCTCGCGATGTGGGCCAACAGCAGTTTGCGGCAGTAAGCTGTGCGTTGCCTGCTCGCCATGGGCGGCCTCCCCGGAAGACTGTGGCGCGATTCTGCCCCTTCCGTGCCCGGAGCGCGCGCATCGCCGGGAATTTTCCCCGCTGCCCCAAAGGCCGCGGTTTCTAGTACCATCGCCAACCTGATAAAAATGGCCGGGATCCGGATTCAGTGAGTTCCGACAACGTCGTCGAAATCGACCGCCTGTCGTTCGGCTACAACAGTGGCCGGCAGGTGCTCGCCGACATCAACATGCGCATCCCGCGCGGCAAGGTCGTGGCCATCATGGGCCAGAGCGGCTGCGGCAAGACCACGCTCCTGCGGATGATGGGCGGGGCGCTGCGCCCGAGCAGCGGCGATGTGCGCGTCTTCGGCGAGAGCCTGGTGCACAAGAAACAGGCCGAGATCTACCGCCTGCGCCGGCGCATGAGCATGCTCTTCCAGTTCGGCGCGCTCTTCACCGACATGTCCACCTTCGACAACGTCGCCTTCCCCATGCGGGAACACACCCGGCTCGACGAGTCGATGATCCGCGATCTGGTGCTGATGAAACTCCACGCCGTGGGCCTGCGCGGTGCCTCGCACCTGATGCCCTCCGAACTCTCGGGCGGCATGGCGCGGCGCGTGGCGCTGGCGCGCGCCATTGCGCTGGACCCGGAACTGGTGATGTACGACGAGCCCTTCGCGGGCCTCGACCCGATATCGCTCAGCGTGATCGGGCAACTCATCCGCGAACTGAACGACGCCCTCGGCGCCACCTCGATCATCGTGACGCACGACGTGCAGGAATCGCTGAAGATCGTCGATTACATCTACTTCGTGGCCGACGGCCGCATCATCGCGCAGGGCACGGCCGACGAGGTCCGCTCCTCGCAGGTGCCCTACGTGCACCAGTTCGTGTGGGGCGAGACCGACGGCCCCGTACCCTTCCAGTACCCGGCGCCGGACTACGCGAGCCATCTGGGCGGAGGAAGCAAGCGATGAACACCATCGCGAACCTGCTGCGCTCGGTGGGCGCATCATTGATCGATGGCGTCTGGCGCCTCGGCTTCGCCACGCGGTTCCTGATGGCCACGCTGAGCCACACACCCGCCGCCTTCCGCCGCCTTTCGCTCACTACCCGCGAGATCTACTTCTCCGGCGTGCTCTCGCTCACGATCATCTCCGTGTCAGGCCTTTTCGTCGGCATGGTGCTCGGCCTGCAGGGCTACGACACCTTGGTGCGCTTCGGCGCCACAGAGGCGCTAGGCGTGCTGGTCGCACTCTCGCTGGTGCGCGAACTCGGCCCCGTGGTGGCGGCACTCCTCTTCGCCAGTCGCGCAGGCAGCGCCATCACCGCCGAGATCGGCCTGATGAAAGCCACCGAGCAGTTGGACGCCATGGACATGATGGCCATCGATCCTGTGGCCCGCGTGGTGGCGCCACGCTTCTGGGGCGGTGTGCTGTCGATGCCGCTTCTCGCGGCGATGTTTTCGGCCATGGGAATCCTCGGGGGCTACCTGGTCGGCGTGGTACTGATCGGTGTCGATTCCGGGCAGTTCTGGTCGCAGATGCAGAACTCCGTGGATTTCCGTGGAGACATCCTGAACGGCGTGATCAAGAGCGCGGTCTTCGGCCTTGCCGTGACCTGGATCGCGGTTTTCGAGGGCTACGAGGCGCCACCCACGGCCGAGGGCGTCTCGCGGGCCACCACGCGCACCGTGGTCACCTCCGCGCTGGTGATCCTGGCGCTCGACTTCATCCTCACGGCCTTCATGTTCCGGGGCATAGGGTAGGCAATGAAACGCACGACAATCGACTTGTGGGTGGGCATCTTCGTGGCGCTGGGCGCAGCGGCATTGGTGTTCCTGTCCTTCCAGGTGGCCACGCAGAACACCTTCTCGCGCAACTCCATCTACACCGTCAGCGCACGCTTCGATGATCTGGGCGGGCTCAAGGTGCAGGCACCAGTGAAGAGCGCAGGCGTGCTGGTGGGCCGCGTCACCGGTATCCGCTTCGTGAACGACGCCTTCGTGGCCGAGGTCACCATGGCCATCGACAAGCGCTACACCTTTCCCACCGACAGCTCCGCCAAGATCCTCACCTCGGGCCTGCTGGGTGACCAGTACGTGGGACTCACGCCCGGCGCCGAGATGGACAACCTCGCGGATGGCGGCACCGTCGAACTCACGCAGGGCGCGATCGTGCTCGAGAAGCTGATCGGCCAGTTCCTCTACGGCAAGGCAGCCGGCGAGGGTGAGAGCAAATCCGAATAAACCCGATACACGGCACGGAGACCCGGCAATGATGCGGATGGCGGTATGGTTTCTCTCGGCGCTGCTGGCGCTGCCTGCACTGGCCCAGACCGAGGGCCCCGGCAAACTGGTCGAGCGCGTCAGCCTCGACATGCTGAACACCCTGCAGAAAGAGGGTGCTCCCAAGGGCAAGAAAGAGATCATGGGGCTGGTCGAGCAGCGGGTGTTGCCCAACTTCGACTTCGCCCGCATGACGGCACTCGCTACGGGCGTGGGCTGGCGCAGCGCCACTCCCGCACAGCAGGGGCTGCTGGTGGAGCAGTTCCGCACACTGCTCGTGCGCACCTACTCCACCGCACTCACGCGCTACACCAATCAGACGCTCACCTTCCAGCCCGAGCGCCTCTCGCCAGACGGCGCCAAGGCCCTCGTGCGCTCGCTCCTGAACCAGCCCGGCGCGCCGACCCTGACCATCGACTACAAGATGGCCACCACCCCCGGCGGCTGGAAAATCTACGACGTCGCTATCGACGGTGTGAGCCTGGTGACCAATTACCGCGACAGCTTCGCCGAGCAGGTCCGCACGGGCGGCATCGACGGCCTCGTGAAGATGCTCACGGACAAGAACTCGCAACTCGCGTCTGAGGACACCTGAGATGCGCCACGAGGGCAAGCGCATCGTGCTCGAAGGCGCCGTGACCATGGACACGGTGCCTGCGCTGCTGCCCGGAGCGCTCGCGGCCGTGCGCTCCGGTGCCGACGCCCTCGATTTCAGCGCCACCACGACGGTGGATTCCGCCGCCATCGCCCTTGCACTGGAACTGCGCCGCGCCAGCAATGGCACGCTCGCGCTCTGCAACCTGCCGACCACCGCGCTGAATCTCGCACGGCTCTATTCCGTGGCTGATCAGCTCGGCATTCCCGACTAGCACGCTCGCCATACCGTAGATCCTGCCCCGGAGCCCTGGCTCCGGGTCGCGTGTTATCGTCCCGGTCATCCCGTCCGCTCAGGAGACCCGCATATGAACCCCTTGAACCCGGCGCTCACGCCCCGACGCCTCGCCTCCGAGCGGGGGCTCGGCTGGATCACGGATGGCTGGAAACTCTTCACGCAGGCGCCAGGCGAGTGGCTGCTGATAACCCTGGTCGCGCTTGGCGTGCTGGTGTTGACGGGCATGGTGCCGCTTTTGGGGAACCTCGCCTCGCCCTTCGTGTCGGCGCTGGTGGCAGGCGGCCTCTTGAGGGTGGCGCACGCGCAACAGAACGGCACGAAGCCTGCCGTAGGCGCGGTTTTCGACATCCTCTCGGACGCCCGGTTGAA
Organism: Pseudomonadales bacterium; assembly: GCA_044352225.1. Lineage (GTDB taxonomy): Bacteria > Pseudomonadota > Gammaproteobacteria > Pseudomonadales > UBA5518 > UBA5518. Next base: position 10,526 of record JBILEG010000074.1, read on the forward strand.
GCCACTGCTGATCACCACGTTGCTCTACGTAGCCCTGTGCTTCGCGGCGGTGCTGCTGGTGGGGATGGTCTTCGGTCTGGGCGGGGGCGCGATGGCGCTGATCGGCGGGGCGTTGGGCGGCGAGGATGCAGCCATTGCAGGCGCTGGCGGCGCGGCGCTGCTGGGCGTTCTGGTGCTGCTCCTGCTGATCACGCCAGTGCTGGCGATGTACTGGTTCGCCGTGCCGCTGGTGCTGTTCCGTGAGATCGAGCCCTGGGAGGCCATGAAGGCAAGTCTGGCCGCCGTACTGGCGAACGTGCTGCCACTGCTGGTCTACGGGGTGGTGACGGCGCTGCTGGGGATGCTGGCGGTGATTCCGCTGGGGCTGGGGATGCTGGTGTTCGTCCCGGTGCTGCTGACCTCCTGGCTGCTGAGCTATCAGGAGATTTTCGCGGACTGACACCGGCCCGGGGAATGTCGGGGGCATGGCCCCCTCCTACGGAATCGGTAGGCGCGGGCCATGCCCGCGACATCGGCGCTGTCGGGGGCGCGGCCCCCGGGGAATCGGCAGGCGCGGGCCATGCCCGCGACATCGGCGCTGTCGGGGGCATGGCCCCCTCCTACGGAATCGGCAGGCGCGGGCCATGCCCGCGACATCGGCACTGTCGGGGCCACGGCCCCCTCCTACGGAATCGGTAGGCGCGGGCCATGCCCGCGACATCGGCGCTGTCGGGGGCGCGGCCCCCGGGGAATCGGCAGGCGCGGGCCATGCCCGCGACATCGGCGCTGTCGG
>JBILEG010000458.1:0-3185 GCA_044352225.1 Pseudomonadales bacterium
GATGCATTTCGCGCGGCGCGGTGAACGCCTTCCCTTCTTTCTGGCCGTGCGCCCCGCGCGAGGCGCGCTGTTGCTGGGGCCCTGAGTCGGCCCGTCGGGGGCATGGCCCCCTCCTACGGCACCGGCTGTAGGAGCGGGCCATGCCCGCGACAGCAGTCGGGTGTCGGGGCATGGCGCATTTCCGCAGCACCGAGTGTAGGAGCGGGCCATGCCCGCGACAGCAGTCGGGTGTCGGGGCATGGCGCATTTCCGCAGCACCGAGTGTAGGAGCGGGCCATGCCCGCGACAGCAGTCGGGTGTCGTGGCATGGCGCATTTCCGCAGCACCGAGTGTAGGAGCGGGCCATGCCCGCGACAGCAGTCGGGTGTCGTGGCATGGCGCATTTCCGCAGCACCGGCTGTAGGAGCGGGCCATGCCCGCGACAGCGGTTTTGCCGCAGCCCGGTCGGGGGCATGGCCCCCTCCTACGGGCGGAGGACGATCTTGCCGCGGGTGTGACCGGCTTCCGACAGGCGGTGGGCTTCCGCGGCCTCGGACAGATCCATCACGCGGATCTCGGGCACGCGCAGCACGCCACGCTCGAAGAGCTCCAGCAACTGCTGCAGGCTGGCGCCGTCGGCGCGGTGGTGGACGAAGGCCGCTTTCACGGGTTTGTCTCTCAGGTCGGGAATATCCGGCGGCTCGTTGTTCATGAAGGCCACGGCGCCGCCGGCTTTCACGAGCCGCATGGCGGTTTCTATCGCTGCGTCGGTGAGGATGCTCTCCAGCACCACGTCCACGCCCGCGGGTTCCTGCGCGCGGATCACGGCTGCGTAATCCTCGCTGCGGTAGTCGATCACCACGTCTGCTCCGAGCCCGCGCACGTAATCGGCGTTCGCAGCACTTGCCGTGGTGTAGACGCGCGCACCCAGATGTTTTGCGATGGGGATGGCGAGGCTGCCCACGCCGCCTGCACCCGCCTGCACCAGCACGCTTTGACCTGCGCCGAGTTGCGCAAACTCCGCCAGCGACTGCCACGCGGTGAGTGTCACCAGCGGCAGTGCGGCCGCCTCTGTGTGGCTCAGCCACTCGGGCTTTCGCGCGATGGCAGACGCGCGGACCGGCGCGAACTCCGCGTAGGTTCCGTGCTGCACCGACCACGTGAACGAGAGCCCGAAGACCTCGTCGCCCACCTGCCAGTCGCTCACCGCCTGCCCGACGCGCACGATGCGCCCCGACAGATCGAAGCCGGGCACCACCGGGAATGTGCGAGGGAGGTATGCCTGCAACTCCCCCGCGCGCAGGCGCCGATCGATGGGGTTCACGGCGGCAGCGGCCACCTGCACCAGGACTTCGTCATCCTGCAGTGGCGGTACGGGCAGATCTCCGGTTACGAGCACATCGGCATCGCCGTGGTGGTGATAGAACACAGCTCGCATAAGGGCTCCACGCCTGCAATCCGAAGGGTCTTCCGGAGCATATCAGAGGGTCGCGTGTTATCGTTCGGCTGGCCATCGACAAGAGCCCGGAGCCACGCCTGCACGTGCCCCAGATCCTTCTCCATCCCGGAACAGATGCGCTCACCTTCGTGGTGGTGGTGGCGCTCTGCTGGGTGCTTTCCTTGCGCGGCTTGCCAGCTGCGGTCAGGGCTGTGCCCCACCCGCGCTGGTTGCTCCCGGTCGTGCTTGCGCTTCTGACCACAGGCCTTGCGGGCACCTGGATGAACGGCGAGGCCGAGCGTGTCCGCATGCGCGACATGCTTCAGGGCGTGGCGCCTGCCTATGCCGAGTCCATGGTCGCGCTCGGCCTGCTCGGCCTCACGCCGGGCACCGCGGAAGACGATCCCGATTACCTGCGCATCCTCGACATCCAGAAGCGCTGGCTCGCGTCCAACCCCGCGGTCGCCGACATCTACGTCCTGATGCTCATGCCCGACGGCAGCGTCATCCACATCGCAGACTCCGACACCGATTTCAACGGCGATGGCCGCATCGAGGGCGAACGCGAGCAGGTCACTCCCCTGGGCGCTCCCTACCCCGACGCATCGGGCGAAATCCGTGCGGCATTCGCGGGCAAGGGCCGCTTCGGCGGTACGCCTTACACCGACGAATGGGGCGACTGGGTCAGTGCCTATGTGTGGCTCTGGAACGGCGCTGTGAAGAGCCCGATGCTGGTCGGTGTGGATTACCGGGCCACAGACTGGCTCGCGACGATCGCCAGGCAGCGCGCCCTTGTGTTGCTGATCTTCGGCCTGCTTGCCGCCGGCAGTCTGGCCATCGCCCGTGCCGAGCGCATCGCGCAGGCCAAATTCCGCGAGACCGAGGCGGTCAACGAGAAACTACGGAAGGAGAGCCTGCGCGCCGACGAGGCGAGCCGTGCCAAATCCGAATTCCTTGCCAGCATGAGTCACGAGATCCGCACCCCGATGAACGGCGTGATCGGCATGCTCGAGCTCATGCGCTCCGACGAGCGCGCAGCCGAGCTGCGCGCCGAACTTGATGTGGTCCACGGCTCGGCGCGTTCGCTGCTCGACATCCTGAACGAGGTACTGGATTTCTCGAAGATCGAGGCGGGCAAACTCGAGATCGAGTTGCTCCCCGTCTACCTGCCGGCGCTGCTCGACGAGGTCACGCGTCTGCATGTCCCGGTGATCCGGTCGCGCGGACTCTCGCTGACCAGCCGTATAGACCCGGCCGCGCAGCGTACCTTCCTGATGGATCCGCTGCGCCTGAAGCAGGTGCTGAACAACCTTCTGAGCAACGCCATCAAGTTCACGGCACAGGGTGCGGTGGAGCTGCGCGTACACCTGCAGGACGCGGCTGCGCAGGGCGGGCAGCACCTGCGCTTCGAGGTGAAAGACACCGGTATCGGCATCCCCGAGGACAAGCGCGCCCTGATTTTCGATGCCTTCACGCAGGCCGACCAGTCGACCTCGCGCCGTCACGGTGGCAGCGGGCTCGGCCTCACCATCAGTCAGCGCCTGGTGCGGTTGATGGGCGGTCGCATGGGCTTGGAGAGCCTGACCGGTGCCGGCAGCATTTTCTGGTTCGAGTTGCCTGCCGCGCCCGTCGACGTGGAGCCCGTGTCCTCATCCGCACCGCGCAGCAGCGTGCCGGTGGCGGTCGCCCACGTGCCTGATATGGCGACAGTTGCCGCTGGCAAAGTGGTCAGCGCAGACCTGCTGGTGGTGGAGGACCACGAGGTGAA
>JBILEG010000459.1:0-3183 GCA_044352225.1 Pseudomonadales bacterium
CAAGTCACGATCGATCTCGATGGCGATGCCGCCGACGTCATGAGCTATGGCATCGCCATCGGCGCGCAAACCGAAGCGGGTGTGGACGGCGCCGATCTGCCGCTCTTCATGGGCTACTACCTCGACCGTGTCGAGAGGCGCGGCGGGAAATGGGGCATTGCGCGGCGCAAGTACGTCCTGCTGGCCGGCACTGCGGTCAAGGAAGTCGGGCTGGACGGCGATATGGGCGCGCTGCACAAGATCGGGGCGGCCAGCCCGCAGCATCCGGACTACTGGCCGATGAAGGGCTGAGGGCGCCGCCTCGCGGGCTGAGCTTCACGGCTGGAACGGGTTCACCACCCGCGTTGCACCGAAAAGCATGCCGTGCTGCATGTCTTCGCTGTAGAGGGTCTTGCAGCCGGCCTCGACCGCAGCCGCGATGATCATCGCGTCGTGGATCGACACCTGATACCGCTGCGCAAGCATCAGCCCCTCTTCATGGGTTTCCGGGGTGAGCGGCACGACGCGGCACACGCGGCGTATACCGCCCAGGAACTCCTGCAGTTCATCCCATTCCAGCCGGCATTTACGGCGCGCCACGTTGGCCAACTCGTTCAGCACCTGCACGCTGACAACGGCATTCTTGCGCAGCAGTCGCGCCGAAATGTCTGCCTTCTGCTCGTCTCCCGACAGCAGGTAGACCAGCACGTTGGTGTCGACGAAATGCTCAGCGGGCATTGGCGTCCAGCCTGTCGAAACGGAAATCAGGCGGCAAGCGGCCGCGGAATTTCTTCAGCCGTGCGAGTACCTGACGGCTGTCTTCGCTGCGCTTCACCTCCAACTGTCGTGCGCCGACGACCTCGATCTCGATGTCGTCACCGTCTTTCAGGTCCAGCGCTTCCACCACGGACGAGGGCAGGCGGACGGCGAGGCTGTTGCCCCATTTCGCGAGTTTCATGGAAGTACCCTTGGATATACGTATTGGGCAGAAGTATATCTTCGGGTTTTGCAGCCACCAACACAGGTGCTGTCTAGAGCCCAAACCTCTCCCTCAAGAACTCCGCCACCCCGTCCTCGTTGTGATGGCCGATCACCGCAGTGGCAACGGCTTTTATCTCGGGCTTGGCGTTGTCGGGTGCGTAGCACTCGTCGGCCATGAGGAACATGCTCAAATCGTTGTCGCCGTCGCCGAAGCAGATCACGCGCGTGGCGCCGAGTTCTTCGCGCAGGCGCGTCACGGCGGCGCCCTTGCTGGCTTCGCCGTGGTGGATATCGATCCACACGAGGTGTTCGCCCTCCATGGCGGTGCCGGCAAAGGCCACCAGATGCGGCTCGTTCTCCACCAGGCGCTCGACCGCGGCCACCTGCGCTGCCGCCCCGAGCGCGCTGATGTTGGTGATGGCGGCATCGGCGGGTAGTTCGCCCACGGGCCGCACGACCACCTCCGCGTGCCCGGTGAAATAACCCAGCAGCCGCTCTTCCACGGCATTGCGCGTGCCGGAGTGGTAAAGGCCCTGTCGCCCGTCCGGCTGCAGCGTGAACACGAAGGGCGTGATGCCTTGCGCGTCCACTGCGTGCATCACATGCAGGATCTCGCCGGGCGTGAGCAGGCTGACGTGGCTGTAGTCGCCGGCGCGTGGGCACCAGGTCATCACGCCGTTCTTGAAGATCTGCGGCAGCTGGAAACCGTGCGCTGCGAGCAACTCGCGCGAACCCTGCCGCATGCGGCCCGTGGCCACGGTGTAGGCGATGCCGCGCTCGGTGAGCAGGCGCAGTGTCTCGGCGGTGCGCGGGGAGACCACCGAGTTGCCGTTCAGCAGCGTGCCGTCCAGATCGAATACGACGAGTTCCATGGCGAGGGGCCTTTCAGCTTCGTGATGCGCCGCGTTCAGCACGGCCGGGGCGCGAAAGTGTGACAGACGACGCCTGATCCGAGGCGGGGCCATACGGGCAATATCCCGGCCTTGGCCCCACAGCCGGGTGCTGCCGGCAGGTCTCCGGGCGTTTCTCGTAGACGCTGCAGAGGCGCGAGTGTTCGTCGAGGTAGAGGCAGTCGCCGCCCGCACGCTGCGCCAGCGTGAAGACCGCGTGCTTGTGGCTGAAGTGCCCCACGATGCCCGCGCGCTGCAACCGGCGCGCGATGGCGGCGGGTGTTTCGTGCTCGGCCTCGAAGGGCTCCACCAACCCCAGCCGCAGCAGATCCGGCACGCGCACTTCCACGGGCATCGTGCAGCAGCGCGCGGCACAACCCGTGCACAGGCCCTTGCGGTAGCGCGTCCAGGTGTCGGTGCGGTCGACGTCGACGCGGTTTGCTTTGCTCACGCGCAGGAACGGCTCATCCGGTGACGATGGTCTGGCCGTGCTGCGCGGCGAGCGCGATCAGGGCGCTGCGGTCCGGGCTGTCCCACGCGATGCCCTTGTCGAAATCCGTGAACATTTTCGAGGCGTTGCCCTTCGAGGTGATCGCGAGCATCGCGCCGCCACCGGGCCCGAAGCGGAACCAGTGCGTGGTGTTTCCGGGCACATGGATCAGCGTGCCAGGCATTGCCACGGTCTCCTGATCGCCCACGCCGCAGTGGAGTTCGCCCTGCAGCACGTAGAAGCTCTCGTCCCATGCGTGGAAGTGCGGGCCGGGGCCTTTGCCTTCGGGGCCGTACTGGTAGAAGAGTTCGTTGCCGCCGGTGTCATCGGTGGAGGCGAGCACGTTGATCATGAAGCCGCCCACGTTCAGTGCGGGGGCGCGCTCGCTTTCGGGAACGATGCGGGCTGCGGGCATCCGGTGGTCTCCGGTGGAGGGGTGGCGCGCGCGTTTCTGCGCGACGGAGTGGGGATGCGCCGAGTGTCTGCCAACGGGCAGCAAAGCTCAATGAGCGGCTGAGTGCTGAGTCCCGGCAACGGATGAGCATTCGCTGTGTTCCCACGGCCGAGTTGTTAAGCTCGCCCGGCCCATTTGCTGCGGAGATTGCCACCCATGTTCACCGTCTACGCGACCACGCCCGAAACCATGGGCCCGGGCGAGATCGGTGCCCACGCGGCGCGCGCCGAGGCCATGGGTTTCGATGGGCTGCAGGTGCCGGATGCGGTCCACGACGGCCTGCTGCTCTCTGCAATGGCACTCGCCGCGACGCAGCGCATCAAGGTGGGCACATCGGTGCTGGTGGCGTTTCCGCGCAGCCCCATGACGGTGGCGGTTGCGAGTTGGGA
>JBILEG010000460.1:0-3178 GCA_044352225.1 Pseudomonadales bacterium
CGCGTTTTCGCGCATCAACCCCTGCGGCATGGCGGGCCTGGCGGTGACGCGGCTTGCGGATCTGGTGCCGCCGGGCACGGATGTATCGCGCGGTGTGGTGGAGCGTCGCCTCGACGCCGAACTGCGGTGCGCCTTTGGCTATGATTCCGCCCTGATGCCGGCGCAGGACGTTCCGCCCGGCCTTATCGACGAACAGCACGCCGGCTGATACCGGCAGGGAGCGCAACACGATGAGCGAACAGGGCCGTGCGACGCCGCGCAAGGTGGTGCAGGGCGAGAAGCTCCGCGGCGAGGACAAAACCGCGCGCATCCCCGTGAAAATCGTTCCCACCGAGGCGCCGCCGCGCAAGCCAGACTGGATCCGCGTACGCATTCCCGTCTCGGCTGAGGTCGAGCGTATCAAGGAGATCCTGCGCCGCAACCGCCTCGCCTCGGTGTGCGAGGAGGCGAGTTGCCCCAACCTTGGCGAGTGCTTCGGCGGCGGCACGGCCACCTTCATGGTGATGGGCGAGATCTGCACGCGGCGCTGCCCGTTCTGCGATGTCGCGCACGGGCGGCCCAATCCGCTCGACCCGGGCGAGCCCGCGCATCTCGCCGCCGCGATCGCCGAGATGGGTCTGCGCTACGTGGTGATCACCTCCGTCGACCGCGACGATCTGCGCGACGGCGGCGCGGCGCATTTTGCCGACTGCATCCGTGAGACGCGTGCCCGCAATCCGGATATCCGCGTCGAGGTGCTGGTGCCTGATTTCCGTGGCCGCATGGACGTGGCGCTCGACATCCTCGCAGCCGAACCGCCCGATGTCTTCAATCACAACATGGAGACCGTCAGGCGTCTGTATCTGCAGGCGCGACCGGGCTCGGATTTCGACTGGTCGCTGGATCTGTTGCAGCGCTACAAGCAGCGTCGCCCCGAGGTGCTCACCAAATCGGGCCTGATGCTCGGTCTGGGAGAAACCAATGAGGAGATCGTCGAGGTGATGCACGCACTGCGCGAGCACGACGTCGACATGCTCACCATGGGCCAGTACCTGCAGCCGAGCCGTCATCACCTGGCTGTCGCGCGTTTCGTGCATCCCGACGAGTTCACCGAGCTCGGGCGTATAGCCGAATCGCTCGGCTTCAAGAGTGTGGCAAGCGGGCCGCTGGTGCGATCGTCCTATCACGCCGACCAGCAGGTCGATCTGAGCCTCCTGCGGAACTAGGCGCGACGCGTATGTCGGGCAGTGTGTGCGCCGAGGCCATCCGTCGGGGGCACAGGGCACGACAGGCAGGCGATACCGTGCAAGCCCTCGCCTGCTACCGCGAGGCTGCGGCGGCAGATCCGTACTCTGCAGAGGCCGTCGGTGCGCTCGGCCTGATGTTGTTGCGCGCGGGGGAAGCAGAGGCCTCCGCCCCGTACCTGCTTCAGGCTGTGGCGCTGGATCCTGCCCAGCCTGCCTTCCGCATGAACCTCGCCGAACTCCACGCACGTCGGGGAGACGTGTCCGCCGCGCTGGCAGTCGTCGAGGTCACCGTTGCCTCGCATCCCGAGGCCTGGTGGGCGTGGGAGCGCCTCGGGGAACTGCAGGCTGCACGCGGGCATTACCCTCCTGCACGCGATGCTTTCGCACGCGCGCTGGCGCTGCGCCCGGGCGACCCTGCGATCCTCTACAAACTCGCCCGCGCCGAGTGCGATTGCGGAAATCCCTCGGCGGCCGACCCCTTGCTCGGCGAGGCAGCCGCGCGCGCGCCAGGGCATGAGGCCGTGACGGGATTGCAAGCAGAACTGTTGGCCGTACGTGCGGATTGGGAAGGCCTCGAGGCACAGGCGCAGCGCTGGCTTGCACGTCGCCCCGGACACGGCCCGGCGTTGCGCTGGCTTGCACGAGCGCGGTGGGAAAGAGGTTATCTGACAGATGCACTCGATACCCTGCGTGCGGCTCTGCACGCCGGTCCTCGGGATGTGGCGGGATTGGCCACGCTGGCGCGCCTTGCGCTGCTCAGCCTCGATTTCGAGACCGCCGCTCTTGCGCTGGAGGAGGCGGAGACCCTGGAGCCTGGTTCGCCGCAGTTGTTGCAGCCGCGTGCGATTCTCTCCATGTATCGCGGTGACATGGCAGCCGCCGAGCGCTGCGCGCGACAGGCCTTGCAGCACGATGGGCGTGATGTGGCGTCGTGGAAGACGCTGGTACAGCTGTGCAGCGGCCGTCTCGGGGCCACAGAACTCGCTGCACTGGGCGAGCTGGCGGAATCAGACGCTCTCGATGCCCGCGATCGTGCGACTGCGGCCTTTGCCTTCGGGGACTGCCTGGATGCCTGCGGACGCGATGCAGAGGCCTTTGCCGCGTGGCAGCGGGGCAATGTGCTGCAGGCCGGTCTTGCCGCCCGCGAGGGCCTTGCCTACGACCCCACCGCCCGAGAGCGCGAGGTCGATGCGATCGTCACCGCGTTCCCCACACCACGGGAGGAGCGCGCGATGCCGCAGCCACCGCTGCGCCCCGTGTTCATCGTGGGTATGCCGCGCTCAGGCACCACGCTTCTTGAAAGCGTGCTGGCGGCTCACCCGGCAGTGCTTGCCTGCGGAGAGCGTGCCGCGATGCGCGGCATCATGCGCGAGCACAGGGCGCTCGGCCGGGAGCCGCGCCCGGAGGACATCACCCGCTGGCGGGAGGACTATTTCCGGGGCATTGCCCCGCAGCCCGGGCAGCACGTGCTGATCGACAAAAATCCGTGGAATATCGATGCCGTCGGTCTCATCCTCCGGTTGTTTCCGGATGCCTGTATCCTGCATCTCTCGCGTGACGCCGATGAGACCGCGCTGTCGATTTTCCGCAATGAATTCCCGAAATTCGCGAGTTTCGCCAACCGGCTCGAGGACATTGCCCACTACCGCACGCAAGTGGAGCGGTTGATGCGGCATTGGGATGCGGTGCTGCCAGGGCGGGTGCTGAGTCTCAGCTATGAGGCGCTCGTGGCGGATGTCGAGCGTGTGGCGCCTGCCGTGCTGGAGCGTTGCGGTCTTGAATGGAACGAGCGTTGTCTGGACTTCGCGCGTCCGGGGCGCATCATCGCGACGCTCAGTACGGTGCAGGTACGACAGCCGCTTGGCAGTGTGCGCGGGCGCGCGGCGCGATATCGGGAATTCCTGTCATAGGAGGCATGCATGTACACGCTCTGGATCGCCAACAAAAACTAC